>JAILDQ010000190.1 GCA_024689365.1 Treponema sp.
GGGAACTCTTTTACGCAAGCCTTCCAATCGGTCAAGACCCAGGCCACGCCTTGCGTTTCGCTCACTTCAATCGCGGAATCTCCCGCCGCGTCGGAATGGCGGCTTCCCGCGTTTTCAAAATATTTTAAAATCGAGGCAAGGGTGAGCTTCTGGTTTTTGTCAAAGTCTTCAAGAAGAGGAGAGAATTCTGTCGTGAAAATCATTTAGGGTTTCCTTTTTATTCTTTTATGATGGCTTGGTAAAGTCTGTCCAAGTCGGCGCGGCTAAAGTAATCGATTACCAATTGGCCTTTTTCAAGATTGCCTGTCAATTGAACTTTTGTTCCGAGCGATTCCATAAATTTTTGTTCGATGGAAATCACGTCGGGGTCGCGGACTCTGACGCCTTCTTTTTTGCCGTCTTTTTTTGCGGCGCGTCCTCCGTCGTTAAGGGAAACGGCTTGCGCTTCCGCTTGGCGAACCGACAAATTGCTTGCGATTATTTTTCCGAACAAAACGCGCTGGTCAGCAGGGTTTACGACAGAAAGCAAAGCTCGCGCGTGGCCGCTTGTTATTTGGCCGACAATCAAAGAGTTTTGCATGTCTTCCGGCAATTTTAAAAGGCGCAAAGCGTTGGCGACTGTAGGCCGTCCCTTTCCGACTTTTTTTGCAACTTCGTCTTGGTTGAGGCCGCCGATTTTCATAAGGTTGTAGTAAGCCTGAGCCTCTTCGATTGGGTTCAAGTCCGCGCGTTGAATGTTTTCGATAAGCGCGACTTCAAGTTTTTTTTCGTCGTTGAATTTTCTTAATTGAACTGGAACTTTTTTTAAGCCCGCCAATTTTGCGGCGCGCGTTCTTCGTTCGCCGGCGATGATGTAAAAAGTTCCGTCGCCCGCGTCTTCTATTACGATTGGCTGAACGATTCCGTGTTCTTCAATTGAGTCTGAAAGTTCCTTTAATTGAGTTTCGTCAAACACTTGGCGCGGTTGTTGGGGGTTTGGCTTTAACAAGTCTGGAGAAATCCACAAGGTTCCGTTTTCGTCAGTTTCTATTGAATCCGGCAAGTCAACGTTTTTTGCCGAACTTTTTTTTGCGGAAGGCCTTGAATAATTTTCTATTTCTTCAACTGGAGGTTCGTATTCGATTTGCGCTTCTTGTTCGGCCTCGTGCATCAGAGCGTCGATTCCGCGTCCCAAGCCGGTTTTCCTTTTAGCCACGATGAATTACCTCCTCCGCCAATTTTTGATAGCTTTTAGCGCCCACGCAGTCTGGGTCGTATTTGCAAATCGGAAGTCCGTGCGATGGCGCTTCGCTCAAGCGAACGTTGCGCGGAATGATTGTACTGAAAACAACGTCTTTGAAATATGATTTCACTTGAACTACGATGTCTTGCGCCAATCTTGTTCGAGAGTCGTACATTGTGAAAAAGATTCCGCCAATCTTTAAATTTGGGTTCATGCTCTTTTGAACTTTTTTTACGTTTTGAAGCAAGAGGCTGATTCCTTCCAAAGCGAAATATTCGCACTGCATCGGAATCAAAACCGCGTCCGCCGCGACCAATCCGTTCAAAGTCAAGATTCCGAGCGAAGGCGGGCAGTCGATTAAAATGTAATCGTATTTTTCCTGAAGGGGTTCCAAAGCGTCCTTTAAAAAGTATTCGCGGCGCTCTTGGTCAACCAATTCAATCGCGGCTCCGGCCAAGTCCAGGCTGGCGCTGATTGCGTCTAAATTGGGGATGCTTGTTTTTTTTACGGCCTCTTTGGCTTCGCATTCGCCAATAAGGGTTTCGTAAATGGTAGGCTTGTCTTTTGAAACGCCTACGCCGCTAGACATATTTCCCTGAGAGTCAAAGTCAATAAGAAGAACTTTCTTTTTAGCGAGCGCGATGTAAGCGCCAATGTTTATCGCGGATGTGGTTTTGCCAACGCCGCCTTTTTGATTTACAAAAACAAAAGTTTTAGCCATAAAGAAAATTATATCATTTTTGGCTTTTGTTGACAATGGGTTTGACTAATGATATATTTTTTGTCATGATTCTTTCGGCAACCCTTTCAAAGCCCACAAAACAAGTTCAGGAAATTCTTGGAAAAAATTACGAGCGTGTGAAAATTCGTTTTAAGGGCGGAAGCGAAAAAGCTTACTATGCCGAATTTTTCACCGAAAAACAAAGTTTTCACCAAAATTTTTCAGAAAAGGAATTGGAAGAATTCCTTAAAAAAAACATAGGCCTTTCTTTTAAAAATTGCGTTGAACGAACGGAAGAAAAAGAAATCACTTTTTTGACAAACAAAAAAGGAAAGACAAGCCGTCTTGAAAAAAACATCTCGTCAACTGACAAGGGCGCTTTTGTAAAGCCTTTGAGCGCGAAAGCCGCGGCCAACAATTTTTCAAATCATTCTTCTGCCAGCCGCGTCAAAAATTACATCATAAAGGAAGGAACGTCGGTTCCCTTTTTGCAAGCGCTTGGCGTAATGACCGACAGCGGAAAAGTCGTCGCGTCAAAGGCGGACAAATTCAGGCAAGTGAACCGATTTTTGGAATTGGTGAACGACGTTATCCCGGAAATTTTGCGGCAAAAAAACGCGGCCGGCGACAAGGAGCCCTTGCAGATTCTTGACTTTGGCTCGGGCAAATCTTACTTGACTTTTGCGGTTCAATATCTTTTGGAAAATGTCAAAAAAATTCCATGTCAAATTGTTGGAGTTGATTTAAAGGAAGATGTCGTGAAAACTTGCTCCGATTTGGCGCAAGGCCTTAAGATTCAAAACTTGAAATTTGTTTGCGGCGACATTGCGGAATATTCCGGAAAAAATCCCGACCTTGTGATTTCCTTGCACGCTTGCGACATCGCGACTGACTACGCCCTTAATTTTGCCGTCCTGCGAAAAGCCAAGGCGATTTTGAGCGTTCCTTGTTGCCAACGGGAAATCAATTCTCAACTTTCAAAAAATTCCAACCAAACTTTTTCTTCGCTTTTAAAATACGGAATTTTCCGCGAGCGTTTTTCGGCCTTGCTTACCGACGCCGTTCGCGCCGAGCTTTTGGAAAAGGCGGGATACAAGGTTCAGGTTTTGGAATTCATCGATATGGAAGGAACGCCCAAAAATTTAATGATACGGGGAACGCTAAACGTTTCTGCATCGGAGACGGGAAAAATGGATTTGCCGCTTCCGTCCTTGCTTGAAACTTTTGGCGTAAAGCAAAAATTATTCGACTTGTTTTGTCAGGAGAAAATGTGAGAGAGAAATTTACATTCAAGCAATTTATCGTTCCAAAGTTTTGGAAGAAATTCATCTTGATGACAGCCGCGATTTTTTTTATGGGCTTTTTCCTTTCCTTTTTGATTGAAGTGGGCTGGGGAACTGATCCCGCAACTTTCATGAATTTAAATATTGCGAACGCCCTTGGATGGACCTTTGGAAACTGGCAGCTTTTTCTAAATGTCTTTATGCTTTTGATTGTAATTATTTTTGAGCCAGGCTTGATTGGTTTTGGAACGATTTTCAACATGGTCTTGATTGGCTATACCGCGGACTTTTTTTGCTGGCTCTGGTCAAAGAACGGAGTGCATCAATTTATTGCGGACGGAACTTTTGCTGAGCGCTGCGGAGTTTTTTCAATCGCCATTTTGTGCTTTGTTTTTGTTGCGGCTGTTTACATGAACGCGCAGATGGGCCTTTCGCCTTACGACGCTTCGGCAAAAATTTTAAGTCAAAAATTAAAGCCGCTTCCATTTTTTGTTTCAAGGATTATTTTTGACATTGGCGTTGTGTTGATAGGATTTGTCGCGTCCCGCTTTGCCGCTAGCGGAATGCGTAGCAGCGCGGTGGGCGCTACGATTGTCGGCCTTTTATTGGGACCGACAATCAGTTGGGTTGGCTCAAAAATCAAGCCGATGCTCGATTGAAATCAATCGTCATCATCGTCGTCGCCTTTAGCGCTTTCGCCCAAAATCATTTTCTTTGTGGCTTTTGACGCGCCTTTGATTTTGCGGTCGATTTTCTTTGACGATGTTTTTTGGGCAGGAGCTTTTGTTCTTGCGCTCGCTTTTGCTTTTGCCGCGCTGGGCAAGAACTGGCTTTCGCTGTCGTAAACTTTCACGTCAAGCTTGCTGTAAGGAATTTCGATTCCAGCCTCGTCGTAAACGCGCTTGATTGCGATGAAGGTTTCGTTTTTGGCCGCCAAGAAATCCGCGCTCTTGAACCAGACCGCAAGCGTCAAGTTTATTCCGCTGTCGGCAAATCCGTCAAACCAAACAAGCGGCGCCGGATCCTTTAAAACGCTCTTGCAGTATTTTGGCGCGGTTGCCAAAACGTCCAGCGCTTTTTCCATGTCCGTGTCGTAAGCGACTGAAAGCTGGATGTCCAAGCGACGCTTTTCAAAGTAGCTTGTGTTCTTCAATGTTGAGTTGATGACGGTTGAGTTTGGAATGCGAATCATTTGGTTGTCGAGCGTGTGAACTTTTACGCTGAGCAAGCTGATGTTGTCCACGATTCCTGTCACGCCAGAAACTGTGATGAGATCGCCGATTTTAAGAGCTTTTTCCGCGATTACAAAAAGTCCTGAAATTATGTTGCTGACAGAAGTTTGGGCGGCAAAGGCGACCGCGATACCGGCTACTCCAGCAGCTCCCCATATTGCCTTTAGTTTGATTCCGAACAAACTCAAGATGAACATTATTAAAATACAATAATATGCGTATTTTAAAAACTTGAGAACTATCATAGCGCGATGCGCCGGAAGTTTTTTTTCGGGAATTTTTTTGATTGAGCGAACAATAAATTTGTAGGCGATGATGATTCCAAAAAAGATTACGACGATTCCAATCAATCTAAAAAGATTGTCCCATGTCATAAAACCTTTTGTCCAATCTGAAAAATTTTTGCAAGCCCATTTTAGGTCTTGAACAACAGTTGTGTCTTGCGCAGTAACTTGGTTTTCCATTTGACGCTCCTTAAAAATATTATAGCGCCATTAATTTTTTTTGCAAAGGTCTTTGATGAGGCAATCGTCGCATTTTGGATTTCTAGCTACGCAAACGTATCGGCCGTGAAGAATCAGCCAGTGGTGGGCGTGTTGCATATAGTTTTGCGGAATGCGTTCCACAAGGCTTTTTTCCACTTCAAGGGGCGTGGTCCCTTCCGCCAATCCAATTTTTGGGCAAATGCGCAAAAGGTGGGTGTCCACCGGCATGGTGGGCTTTTTAAAAATTACGTTGAGGACAACGTTGGCGGTTTTGCGGCCAACGCCTGGAAGGGATTCCAATTCCTCCCGGGTGTCAGGAACCTGGCCGCCAAAATCGTCAAGCAGCTTTTGGCTTAGGGCTATGACATGAGCCGCCTTTGTTCGGTAAAGGCCGATGGACTTTATGTAGTCCATAAGTTTTTCTTGTCCCAGCGCGAGCATTTTTTTTGGCGTGTCGGCGATTTTGTAAAGGGGCTCGGTGGCCTTGTTCACGCTCTTGTCCGTGGCCTGCGCGGAAAGGACGACGCTGACCAAAAGAGTGTAGGCGTTCGTCCATTTTAATTCAGACTGAGGATTGGGATTGGCTTTTTTAAAGCGCTCAAAGACTTTGCGGATTTCCGCTTGCGACAAAAGTTCCATTAAGAATACTCTAGCGCGCTTTTCGCGCTTTTGCTAGTAGAAGTATTTACTGCGCTCTCGCGAGCGCTACTGGCAATAGCATAAAAAAAAGCGGGGCGAACAGCCCCGCGCTTTTAGACTTGAATGGATTTACTCCAAGTCGGTAAGGGTGACGCAAATGTCGTCGTTTTTGTTTTGGAAGGCAAAGCCGTAATCTTTTTTTCCGTTGACCGCGAATCCAAAATAATAGAATTCGTTAATGTCGTATTGCTCCATTTCCAAAACGCCCTTGTTCTTTCCGCCAACGACATTGACGTAAGAAACGATTGAGCCAAGCGGAATCCATTTCAATTCCTTTTTGTGGTAGCCGAAGACTTTCATTGAAATAGCCTGCGCACTCGTTCTGTTTATGACTGAAATGTTTTCGTCGGAGTCGTCGGGAATCTCCGATTCGGCCAAAACATATGAATGCGGCTCGTTGAGGACGGGCTTTGGCGTCATGTCAAGGCCGTCTTCCGGGCGACGGACTTCAAGCAAAAGCGGCGCGTTGGCCACCTTGCCTCGGCTTTTTGTAGGGTTGAACAAGTAATTGTTGCCGGCTTCTTTTTCTGACGGAACAATGGCGAAGTATCTCATTTTTCCGAGCGAAGGATACTTGTTTCCGACATCGGTTCTGTCGGCAAAGGCGCGAAGGTTGGCCTTTCCCAAGCTGTCCCATTGTTTTGTGGCCGCCGAGTGGACAAAAACTTCAAAGGTGATGTTTCTGTATTCCGTGTAGTTTATGACCCTGATTTTTGAAATGCCTTTTCCCTTTAAGTCCGTGGCGTCAAAGACAAAGGCGTTTTTGCTCGGCCCGTCAGGCATTTCGTAATTTGTGTCGATTTTAACGACGGCCTTTTGGGCGGCCGCGCTAAAAAGAATTCCAAAGGCAATAATAAATGTAGAAAAGATTTTTTTCATAAAAGCGCTCCTTATTAGGGAACATTTTACAAAAAACGCCGCCGTCATAAAAGGGAGAAAAACTCCTAATTTTCCGCGCAAGCGCGGCCTGCGCGGCCTGCGTTTTTCAACCAAACGCGGCTTCAAGTTCGGCGCGGCTTTTGACGCAAAGCTTGTCGTAAATGTAGCTTACGTAATTTTCCACGGTGTGGAGCGAGATGAAAAGCTCGCCCGCGATTTCTTCGTTGCTCTTTTGCTGCAAAAGCTTTTCCAAAATGCGCTTTTCCTGCCGCGTCAAAAGCGGGGAGACCTTTTCGATTTTCGCCAAGGAGCCGCGCGCCTTTCCCTCAAAATATTCCTTGCCCGAAAGAACCGTTTCAAGGCAGCGGACCAATTCCTCTTCGCTGGCCACCTTGCTGATGTAGCCGCGAACGCCGGCGGCCTTGGCTTGCATTATGTAACCGGCGGTGTCATACATCGAATACATCACGCATTGGACGCTGGGAAAATCGCACGCGATTGTCTGGGCCAATTCAAGGCCGCTTTCGTTTAAAAGCTGGACATCGACAATTGCGATTTGCGGAAGTTGGTTAAGGCCGCCGGCGTTTTTTAGGGCTTGCAAACATTCTTGGCTTGTGGAACAAGTCACCGGCACGCGCCAGTCGGTGTTCTCTTCCAAATAATCCTTTACGCCTTTTTGCATCATTTTGTGGTCGTCTACTATGTAAAGAGTTTTCATTTTTAAATCTCCACGCTGATTTTTATTTGCATTCCGTCGTCTATGGCGGAACGGAAGGAAATTTCGGCGGCGATTGTTTTCGCCCGCTCCTTCATTTGCCGTATGCCAAAATGCGTCCGCCAAGAAGCGCTTGCCTTAACTTTTTCCAAGTCGCAGCCGCGGCCATTGTCTATTATAAAAAGCGTAAGAATTTTTTTGTCCTGTTGGCTTTCTGTCCGCGCCAAAATTTGCGCCTCGGTCGCGTAGGAATGTTTTTCGATGTTGGCCAGCGCTTCTTGGACGATGCGGACAAGACATTGACACTTTTCCTTTTCGACAAGGATTTCGTCCGCGTTGCCAGCTGCGTTGCCGCCCGCCGCGCTTTCCGCGTTCAACGAGCATTTTATCTTTGACTTGGCTTCAAACTGCGCGGTCAAGGAATTTAGAATCGAAAGCAAATTAATTTTTTGCCCGGCGGGCGAGGGGAGTGAAAATTCCGCCGGCTCCAAGCCGTAGCAAATGTTCCTCATGCGGACAATGCAATCCGTGATTTTTTCTATCAAGTCGCTTTGCTTTTGCTCTTCGCCAGCTTGGACTTTTAGCATTTCCGCGCTGATTCTAATCGCGCGGATGTCCTGCACGATTGAGTCGTGGATGTCGCGCGAAATTTTTCTTTTTTCTTCCTCTTGAATTCGCCACTCGATTTTTCTTTGCCACGCGACGGAAAATCTTCCCTTTAAAAATTCGTAGAACAAAAGCAGCAAAAACAAAATGGCGAATACCAGCCCCGCGCAAACGCGCAAAAGCCATGTCGAGGCGGAATCGTCGCCGATAATACGCGCCTTAAAAAATCCCGCGCCGCTCAACGCCGTAACTTCGTTTCCGTCGTAAAGCCACTTTATCCTTCCGTCAACGTCTCGGATTACAAGGCCGCGCGCGCTTCCTTCTATCGGTAGCGGATCGTTTTTGCCGAACGGATATATGGCGGCGGCGACTTCTTTTGCCGCTTCTGGCCTTAAAATTTGAATGCCGTTTTCGTCGTCGCGCAATTCAAAAAGCTGCGAATAATCCCAAGACCAGTCTTCTGACGGAAGCCCCACATTTTTCATCGAGCCTTGCATCAATATAAAGTAAAGGGAATCGTTGGCCGCGGCGAATGTCGTCTCGGACCAAATCGCCGCCGCGTATTCGTAGTTGAGCGGATTTCTTTGTTGTATTGTCACGGCGCTTTTTTGCAAAACATTTCCAGCGTCGTCGCGGCATAGCAAATATTTTTCAAGCGGAAAAATCGCCATGCCGTCCGCCGGACCCAAAAACTCTTTGGCTTGCCCGCTTTGGACAATCCATTCCATCGCCTCCTTTTCGTATAAAGCCTCGCCGTCTTGCGCCTCAACCGCGAATATCGGATTCGTTCCGGTGTCGGCAAAGGTGTAAAGCGCGCGCAAAAATCCGTCGTAGTCCGGGCCGTCAGGCGCTTCGATGTAGGCGTTCCACAAGTTTTTCATAAGCCAAACGGCAAGCGCGCTTTGGCGCTGGACTCCGGCGGCGGAATAATTTCCTTCCGTGTCTTTTTGAGCCGTGTAAAGCCCTTCATGCAAGAATAAATTACGTTTTCCATGCGCCTCAAAGCGGCCGCAGTGAATCATAAAGTAAAGTTTTTGCGTCTTTGCAAAAAACGCCATGCCGTAAATGAACCTAAGCCGCGTGTCGGCGGCCGGCTCAAAAAGAATTTGCGTTTCCTTTGTCTTTTGGTTGAACGAATACAAGCGGTTCTTTTGGTCGTCCGCGCTTGCGGCGTTGACAAAAAGCCATTGGCCGTCGTTGGATTCCGCCGTCTCAAAGACCACGCTTGTCTTTTCCAAAATTTCTTTTGGAACGTCGCCCGCAAAAATTGGCGTTTCTAAAGCCAGCGCCGCAAAAAGAGCCGCCGCTATAAATGTTAAAAGGCGTTTTTTCATCTCCGACATTCTATCAAAAAAACGCGTTTGAAAAAAGGGAGTTTTTCTCCCAATACACATAGAAGAAAAGAATGTAAAATTGGCGCCATGAAAAAGACAAATTTATTGGCAATCACAACTCTTTTGCTTTTGGGCGCGCTCTTTTTTTCGTGCTCCAATTCTTCCAGCGGCTCCATTCCCGCTTTGCCAAGCGGCGGCGGCTCTTCCGATTCTAGCGGAACTCCGCCCGGCGGCAATCCTTCCAGCGACCCGCAGGAACAACCGCAAGTTCAGCCACGGCCTGACGTCACGTTGAACGCAAGCCTTTCCGCGCTTGACATAGCCCAAAAAATGGAATGCGGCTGGAATCTTGGAAACAGTCTTGACTATCGATTGTGCGACGGAAATTATCCGTGCAACTATGGCCTTGGCGCCGAAACCGCTTGGGGAGAAGTTTTGACAACTGAACAAATCATAAAGACAGGAATTTTAAACGGATACAAGACAATAAGAATCCCCGTCACCTGGTTCAACCATCTTGTGGACGCCAACTATACGATTGACCCAAAATGGATGGCGCGTGTAAAGCAAGTTGTCAACTGGGCGATTGACGCGGGCTATTACGTTATCTTGAACGAACACCATTCCGTCCACGAAGAAAAAATCTCAAAGCCTTTGCAGCGCTATGCGGGCTACATCATAAGAAGCGGCGACGAGGAGGAGTCAAAGAGATTTTTGGAAGCTGTGTGGAAGCAAATCGCGGCGGCCTTTAACAACGAGTATGACGAACATCTTATTTTTGAAACGCTGAACGAGCCGCGAAACATCGGCCACGAACACGAATGGTCGCCAAAATCTGACGGCTCTTGCGAGGAATGCAAGGCTAACATCCAGCTTTTAAAAGAATGCAACCAATTGATTTTGAACACAATACGCTCAAGCGGCGGAAACAACGCCAACCGCTGCGTGATGATTCCCGCGCTATGTACTGGATTGCAACCCGCGCTTGACTTGGGCCTTCAAATGCTTCCGGCTGATTCCGCAAGCGGAAAGCTTATGGCAACAGTCCACTGGTATCCGCTTGACGGCGGAAACACCGGCCACTATTCCCATCATTTTAACGTCGCTGCAAAAAATGAAATCAAGTCGAAAATGGAAGAGTTGAACCAAAAATTTGTTTCGCATGGTATTCCTGTTGTCATCGGAGAATACGGCGCGACGCGAAAGGCCTATGATTGGAACACCAATCAGCCCATAGCGGATTACGTCGTTACATACCAAGACAGGCTGGAATGTTTTAGCTATCTTGCAAGCTTTGGCGGAAAATATTCCGTTCCGCTTTTAAATTGGGACGCGGACAACCAGTGGAAAAGCGGCTCCAACACCATCGACCGCGTGAATTGCAAATTGGTTGAGCCGGAATGCGTCGCGGCAATCATAAAGGCGTGGAAGGATAAATCGTGGGACGAGGCGAGCCTAGCAACTGTTACAAATCTTTCTGTCGGAAGCCAGTCGCTTCCTGACAGCGGCTCCGCTTGGGGCTGCGTTGAATTTTCGGAGCAAGCTATTTCCTCCGCCAAGCATGGGGCCGTCTTAAAGCTGAACATTGAAAAAATACCGGCCGCCCCATACAGCCAAATCCGCCTTTGCCCAAGGCAAAACAGCTCTGGCGGCGAAGACTGGACGTCGTTGGACATGGGCAAGAATGCGGGCGGCAAGGATTTTTGCGCGGCGATTGGAGAAAGCGAAGGCGGCGCGGTCTTAATAGACGCGGAGCCTTCTTCCAACGGAAAGGACATTCAGCCTTCTTCCGACGCTGCCGTTGACGTTTACTACTGGCTTTCGGAAGCCGACTGCGCGCGGCTTTCCACAGGCCTTGCGATTCGCGGCCTTGGCGTTAAAATCAATTCCGCTTCAATAAAAAACTAAAAAAAAGCGGGGCAGCCGCCCCGCTTTTTGGTCTTTCAACCGATTGGCCGCGTCACTTTATCGCCTTTTTAAGCGCTTCCTTTTTGTCGGTCTTTTCCCAGCTGAATTCCTTGCGGCCAAAGTGACCGTAGGCGGCTGTGGGAGCGTAGATCGGCTTTTTAAGTCCGAGCGTTTTGATGATGCCGGCGGGAGTGCAGTCAAAGACTTCTCCAACGGCTTTGGCGATTACAGCGTCGTCAACCTTTCCGGTGCAGAATGTTTCTACCATGATTGAAACCGGGAAGGGAACTCCAATCGCGTAGGCCAACTCAACTTCGGCGCGTTCGGCCAAGCCGGCGGCGACGATGTTCTTTGCGATGTAACGGGCCATGTAAGCGGCCGAGCGGTCAACCTTTGACGGATCCTTTCCGCTAAAGGCGCCGCCACCGTGCCGGCCCATTCCGCCGTAAGTGTCAACGATGATTTTTCGGCCTGTCAAGCCGGAATCTCCGTGAGGTCCTCCGATTACGAACTGGCCGGTCGGGTTGATGAAGTACTTGGTCTTTTTGTCCAAAAGGCCTGTCGGCTCAAGAACGGGCTTGATGATTTGTTCAATCAAGTCGTCTTTGATTGTCTTGTATTTTACGTTGGGATTGTGCTGGTGCGAAAGAACAACGGTGTCGATGCGAACAGGTTTGTGGCCTTCGTATTCCAACGTGACCTGGGCTTTTGCGTCTGGGCGCATCCACTCAATTTTCTTTGAATGGCGAGCTTTTGATGCGGCGCGCAAAAGTTTGTGAGCGTACATAACGGGAGCGGGCATAAGTTCGGGAGTTTCGTTGCAAGCAAAACCGAACATCATTCCTTGGTCTCCGGCTCCCTGCTGTCCCTTGTATTCCGCAAGTCCTGTTCCTACAACGCCTTGGTTAATGTCGGGCGACTGGGTGTGAACGGTGTTCAAAACCGCCATCGAGTCGGCGTCAAGCCCGTAATCGGCGTTTGTGTAGCCGATTTTTCGCGCTACATCGCGCGCGATAGTTTGGATGTCAAGCTCTTTGAATTTGGTGGAAATTTCTCCGCCAACAAGAACCATTCCAGTCGTCGTAAAGCACTCGCAGGCAACGTGACTGTTAGGATCTTTAGCCAGACAAGCATCCAACACAGCGTCGGAAATCTGGTCGCAAACTTTGTCGGGGTGACCTTCGCTTACAGATTCCGAGGTGAACAAATAATGCTCGTTTGTCATTATTCATCTCCTAAAAAATGAAGAATTTTGCGGCGGGCATGTAGCGAGCGCGTCCGCCGTTGAAGTTGCGCAAAATCTTTAAAAAGACTTGAACAACTTTAAAAAATATATTATACTAATTTATCTATTAAGACAATAGTTTTTTGCGTATTTTTAAATGAATAGGAGGATATGGAATGCCTTTAAAAAAGACTTTTTCAAAAGACAAAAAAAAGTGTACAGTAACATTCACGGTTCCGCCAGAAGCAGCGCAGGGAGCCGAGACTATCAATCTTGCCGGAGATTTTAACAGCTGGAGCAGCAAGGAAAATCCCCTTAAAAAAGGCAAGGACGGAACTTTCTCAGTTAAATTGACTTTGGAAGCCGGCCGCGAATATCAGTTCCGCTATCTCGTGGACGGAAAAAAATGGGAAAACGATTGGAAGGCCGACAAATACGTTGCCGCCCCTTATTCCAACGCCGACAACTCCGTAGTGAACACTTTTGTAGAGTAAACGCGCTTTTTATAATATAAATAAAAAAAACCGCTCTTTTGGAGCGGTTTTTTTGTCGCCTAATCTATTTCTAGAACTTGGCCTTTCTTAAGCGGACTCTTTCGATGTCTTCCGAGAAGAGCTCGCGCAAGTCGTTCAAGCCAAGGGCCATCAAGGCCATGCGGTCGATTCCGATTCCCCAAGCCAAAACAGGAACGTCGATTCCCATGGCCTTTGTAACTTCCGGTCGGAAAATGCCCGAGCCGCCAAGCTCGAACCAACCCAATTTTGGGTGCTTGATGTGAACTTCGATGCTGGGTTCCGTGAATGGGAAGTAGCCCGGAACGTATTTTACTTCTGTGGCGCCCGCGATTTCTTTGGCGAACATTTCCAAGAAGCCCAAAAGTGTTCTCAAATTTACGTCGTTGCCCAAAACGATTCCTTCCGTTTGGTAGAAGTCGCTAAGGTGGGTGGCGTCAACCTTGTCGTAGCGGAAGCAGCGGGCAATTCCAAAGTATTTTCCGGGAATTTTTGCCTTGTGCAACTGGTGGGCGCTCAAAACAGTTCCCTGGCTTCGCAAAATGAGGCGGCGGGTGAACTCGTTGTCAAACTGATAGTTCCAGCCGCGGCTTCCTGAGTTTCCGCCGTTTTCGTGGACGGCCTTTACGTTGCTCAAGTAAGGCTCTTCGATGCTTTTTGCGTGAGTCGGGTTTTTAATGCGGTAAACGTCGTGAATGTCGCGGGCCGCGTGGAATTGCGGCATGAAAAGCGCGTCGCCGTTCCAGAATTCAGTTTCTACGAGAGGTCCGTCAAATTCTTCAAAGCCAAGGGAGCTTAGCTTGTCCTTAACCGATTCCAAGAACTGAACGTAAGGGTTTGTGCGGCCCGGAATGATTCTGGCCGGAGGAACGCCGATATTGTAGCCGCGGAAAGTTCCCTTTTTCCATTCGCCGGAAGAAAGCATGGCCGGAGTGATTTCTCCGATTTCGTTTCCTGTAATGCCAGCGCTTTTAAGGGCCTCGACAACCTTGCCAAAGGCTTCCTTTAATTTATAAACGACCGTTTCACGCTCGATTGTGCGGAAGGGGGTTTCGCTTACGCCGCGCTTTTTTGTCAAGCCGGCCATAACCTGAACTTCTTCTTGGCTCAAATCTGCCGCGTCAAGGGTTGCGTTCTCGGCGGCGGCCGCCTTTTGAATCAAGGATTTTGAAATTGTGATTCTTTCAGGAAGAGGTTTTCCTGTCGCTTCGGCTTTTTTTTCAGCGTTCATCTGAAGAACGCCGTCTTTGCTCAAGGCTCCAAAGGCGGAACCAACGTCTTTGTTTTCTATGTTCAAGGCCGCCGCAATTTCCGGGAGAGCCTTCGCGCCTTCCTTTTGAAGGAGGCTGACGATTTTTTCTTCTACAAAGCCTTCCTCTTGAACCTTGCGGCCAAAGTCTGTCAATTCGTAATAAGTGTGGGGAGTTCTGGCGACTTCCGCCAAAAGCTCTTTTCCTGCAAGCCAGCTGAAGGCTTGGTTTGCGTGTCCTTCTTTGTAGCCAAGGTCCGACTGTAGTTTTGCCGAAGTCAATTCGTCCTTAAGGCCGTAGCGGAGCAAAACTTTTGTTTCCAAAGGGTGAAGGTTTTTAATTATGCTTGAGATGTCCATTTTTTTATTCGCGCGACAAGAAAAGGCCGCCCTTTTAAGGCAAGCCTTTTTGCGCCGCGCTCTCCTTGTGAGAACGACTTGCTTTTTGGCAAGCCGTTTATAGTTTATTTAAATTAGCGCTGGAACTTGACTTGGCAAGCGTAAGTGGCCTGCTTAAGTCCGCGCGCGTTCTTTTTGTATGAAAGGCGGTCCTGCTTCATGTATTTGTAGCCGTAGTAGTTTCGTTCAAGCTGGAAATCGTTCAAGCAAGCGTGAATCGTTTCGCGAGCCTCGCCTTCCTTGAAAGAAACTTCAAGACATGTGTAGTAAATGCGAACTTCGTCCAAGGCCGCGATGTATTCGATGCGAACCTGAGCCGTTTTGTTTGTTGTATGCATGTCTTCCGGAACAATGACTTGGACGCTTGTGTCCATTGAAGCGCCTTCTTCGTCACTGGAATTATTTTGCGCAAAGGCCATTGACAAAGCCATCATAATCGCGATTATTCCAAGAAATTTTTTCATAGTTAGCCTCCTGTAAGCTAAAAATTCTGGTACTCTTTTATTATACCAGTTTCCAGAAAAAAATCAAGTTGTAATTGATATTCTCCGGATTTTATTAAAATCGCCGGAATCTTGTTAACCAAGACTTTTCCGGTAATCTGCTTGGGTTTGTTCCTCAGGATTTTTCTGTAATAATTCCTGACGGCGTCCTTCAGCGCGTTTTGCGCCGCGTCCTCTATTCCTTCAAAGCCCTTGGAAACCTTTCCGCCGCCTAAGCCCAAGATTCTTGGGTTTTTGATGTCGGCCCATTGATTCCAGCTTTGAACCATTCCTTCGTCGCGCTCAAAATTGGCCCAGCAATGAACTTTGCTTTGGTCAAACCAGGGTTTTTCGTAAACTATTTTTTTGCTCTCCGCTTCAAAGGAGCGGATTTCCTTGACCTCGAAGTATTCCTGAACGCCCCTCAACTTGTCGCTTGGCGTGTAGTCAAAAGTCCAGCCGTAAACCATTCCGTTGAGCAAAAAGGGCGTGAGCTTTTTCATTTGGCCAATCGCGTGGTCAAAGATTCCTTGGTTGTAGTCAAAGTTTCCGCTTTGAGGAGAGCCGCTTTCCACAAGGCCGGGATAAGCGTCAAGCTCCGCCCAAAGGGGAATGCGAATCTTTCTTTGGAATGAAACCTCTTGCGCGGCCAAATTTTGTCCAAGGGCAAAAAGAAGCAAGGAGAAAAGCAGAGGGCCTTTTAGAAAAGGCGTTTTTTTTACCGAAGGGCGTTTTTCCATACCTTAATCGGGTTCACTCCAAACCTAACGACGCTGTAAAGCCAGGCCGCCGCAAAACCGCTCAAATGAGTCAAGTGCGCCACGCCTTGCCTCATTCCAAAGACTTGGTCAAATATCGCGATTCCGGCGTAAATAACAACCAAAAGGGGAGCCGGAACCGGAATTAATCCAAATATAAAAACAGTTGAGCGCGGAAAGATTACAGCAAAAATCAATAAAACTGCGTAAACCGCTCCGCTGGCTCCGACCAAGACGATTTGCCAATATTGGTTCAAAACGTAAATGCCCAAGGACGCCGCCCCGCAAATAATTCCGCAAAGGATATAAAATAGAAGAAATTCCTTGCTTCCCAGGGATTTTTCGACGTAAATTCCAAAGAAAATCAAGCCAATCATGTTGCTGATCAAGTGCGACCAAGAGCCGTGCATGAACATATAGGTAAAAAGCTGCCAATAGTAGTGGCCCCGCAAGCACAAAATCGGCTGCAAGCCAAAAAGGTATTGGAAATTCATGTTCCGGCCGCTTCCTGTGAGGACAAAGGCGATGACGTTGACTATCGCGATTATTAGCGTGGCGTAATTGAATGAATAGGAGAATTTTTTATGAAGTATGTTTTGCATGCTTAGTTCTCTGTTTTGATTTCAGAGGCGGTTATTTCTTTGTCCGCGTAGGTTATGCGGTTTCTTCCGGCGCATTTTGAAACGTAAAGGGCTTTGTCGGCTTGTTCAACAAATTCCTTGGCGCTTGAAACCGGGTTTTCGTCCTTGTCAAAAACGCTCACTCCGCCGGAAATCGTAACCTTGACTTTTTTGCCTTCGTACTCAAAGTTCATGCTTTCGATGTTGCTTCTGATGCGTTCGGCCACTTGCATCGCGTCTTCCTTTAGCGTGTTGGGAAGCATGACCGTGAATTCTTCGCCGCCGTAACGGCTTGCCATGTCCTGCGAGCGGATGGAATTCTTTATTATTCTTGCCACCGAGGTAAGAACATAGTCTCCGCAAGCGTGGCCGTAATTGTCGTTGAAATTCTTAAAGTGGTCGATGTCGAACATTATGACGCCTATGGGAAGTCCTTGCGCTAGCGCCAAGTCCAAGCGGTCCGTGAGCTGGTTGAAGAAGTAGTACTTTAGCTTTAGCTTTGTCATCATGTCCGTTGACGAGCGCTCCAAAAGCGCGGCGTTGTTTATCGCCATGCTGGCCAAAGACGCGATGCTGAGTATTTGCTTGATGTCGTAGTCGGTGTAGGCTGTTCCGTCGCCCAAATCCATTCTTTCGCCCAAGAGAAGAATTCCGTTCATTCTGTTCTTTTGGAAGAGGGGAACAATCAAGGACGGCTTTAGCGAGTAAATTTGGTCGAGCTTGTCGTCCGGAAGCTTCTTTTGTATGTCTCGGACTGTAAAGACCTTGTCCTTTTCGTTCAATACGGCGACTAGGGGCGAATTCATCTGAATTACGTATTCGATTTGGCTGTCCAAATCCATTCCCGTGTAATTCGCGCTGAGATTGTAGGAGTCGGTTTCAAAATCGTCAAGGACAAAGATGCCCGCGCCCAAAACGCGCATTTGGCACATGCAAGTGTAAAGAATCGATTCTATGAGGGTCGAATAGTCAAGCGTGGAACAAAGGGAGCGCGCGATTTCCAACAATTGCTGCAAATCGTAAAGGCGCTTTTCGTACCGCGCTGTGAGTTCTTCCACTGTCTCGTTCTTCTCCGCCTTCAGCTCAAAGGCGTTTCTTTCCTGCTTCTTGCGTCCCATTTCCTATTCTTTCATCTTCTTTATTATAACATAGTTTCTTATAATTTCAAAGAAATTTTCCCATAAAGGGAATTGAAGCTCTAGCAAGGAGGTTGATTCCCTGTTCCTTGAAGAAAACATAATTCCCTTGAGGTTGGATACAAGCTCGCTTTTTGAACGCTTTGTGTCCGTTATGCAGTCTCCCAAATTTGCGTGAAGCGAAAGCAAGAGGGAGGCGATTTTTTGGATTATGTCCTTTGCCTCGTTATTTATAGTATCGATTAAATTTGACAGTTTTTTAGTGAATTCAGAGTTTCTGTGGCTGTCGGCAATGAGGTTGTTTATTGTTTGAATGCTGTATTTGTTGCCTTGGGAAAAATTCGCCTCAAACTGGTCGATTAAGGCCATGCTGTCGTTGACCGAAAAGACCAACTGCGAAAAGGAGCTTTTTGTGGCCGGATTTGTGAACAAGCCTTCTACCACGATGTCGTTCACAACGTTGCGGATTGGCTCCGTGTAATACCTTTTTAGGAAGGTTTTTAGAATTCGCATCGGCATGACCCACATAAAGTTTGTGGAGGCGTTCTTTCCGATTATGTCCATTGTGTCCGTGTTGTAGCCCGCAAGGGTTTCGATTTTTCCGTCGGGGAACAAAACGTCAAGCTCTTGCTTTACGTAATTGTCCTTCATTTCGTTGCGAATTCTAAGCTCGTCGGCGGCGAACTGTTTTTGCAGCTCTTCCGCGAAATTTCTGCGGACGTTTTCCTTGTAGCTGGCCTTTTGCGGAACAAAATTGGGATCCTTTTTGGCCAGGCATATTAGGTTTTTGAGGGTCGCGGTGTCCAAGATGTTTTTTAGAATCGCCTGAATTCTTCGCAAATTTTGCAGAATTTCCTTTTTTGTCCTCGTTTCGTTCGGCTGCCCGTGAAGGAGTTCGTTCAAGGCCAAAATGGCGTTGGCCGTAGCCATGTTCACCGTGTAGTCGGCGGTCAAGTAATAAAGGTCAAGGAAGGCGTTTTCCAGTGTTTTTGGCGGAATCGGCTGGTATTCCGGCGTGTAATCCGCGTCTCCCTGGCGAACGGCATAGTCTCCGTCAAATAGCTGGAGAACGACAGTGAAATTGTAGTGGCACAAATCCGCCAATTGATGGAGTGAAGTGACCACTTCGTCCATTTTGCTGAATTGCGAGCTGTTCAAGGCCGTAACGATTTTTTCAAGAGATTTTTTTTGGGAGTCCAAGGTGTCTCGTTCGCCGTTTTCTCCGGCTTCGGCAAGCCTTTTCTTTCGTTCCTCGTAGCTGAGGGAGTCCAATATATGTTTGTCTTCCGCTGAATACGCGGTTACAATCAATTCCTCTTGGAAGCGGTGGTTTCTCTTTATGTCAGGCCCCGCGATTGTGCTGTCCAAAATTTTCGCGATTGGCTGCGTGTTTTCGTAAAGGACGCGGGTGGCTTCGGCAAAGTTGGGCTGAACAAGCTCGTTTTTGTACAAGCCTGCCGGGTGAAGGCGCATGTCGCTTTCTATTTTGCGGAGTTTAATTTTTTTCTGCACTTCCGGCGTGTTCGAGCGGAACAAGTAGTCTAAAATGTCCGTCAACGCCTGTAATAGAGACATATTTGAGATATTATACCATAAAATTTTATAATAATCAACCAAAAAAAAACGCTCTCGCTGGAATCTGAATGCCGCGAACGAGGTACTTACGGGGCAAATAGGCTGGCTTAACGTGTCCTATGTTCGCGGCATTCATCTTCCCGCTACGCGTTTTTGCTTGCTGTTATAAAAAAAGAACGCTCTCGCGGGAATGTGGGGCGTTAGGAGTTGAGGATGGGGGCGAAGGTTTTTTGGTAGTCGGCGCGGGAGGAGGATTGGACTATTTCTTTGCGGAGGGCTCCGCCGCCTGGAACGCCTTTTGAGTAGGCGCAAAAACGCTTTCGCATTTCAAGGCAGGCTGCCTTTTCGCCTATGTCGGCGCTTAAAAGGTCAAGCTCGTCAAAGCCTGCCTGTATAGATTCCTTTGGAGGAATTTCGTCAAAGGAGCCCGTCTCGAGCAATTGGCGGCTTTGCCTGAAAATGAAGGGACGCCCCATCGCTCCGCGCGCGAACATTACGGCCGAACATGCGGTTTCCTCCAGCATGGCCTTTGCTTCCTGGGGGCTGAAGGCGTCTCCGCTTCCAAAAATCGGAAGCCTTCCGTCGGCGAATTTCACCAAGTCGGCCAAAATCGACCAATCGGCTTTTCCCTCGTAGCCTTGGGCCCTTGTCCTTGGATGAATCGTAATCGCTTTGCAGCCGGCCTGAATCGCGGCGTCGGCGGCTTCCTTCCAAGTGAGGTTTTGCGCGTCCCAGCCGCTTCTTATTTTCACCGTGACTGGAACTTTGCCTTCAACGGCCTTTACGACGGCAGCGGCGATTTTGTAGAGTTTTTCTGGATTTCTGGTAAGCTCTGAGCCCGCGCCGCTTTTTATGATTTTTGGAACGGGACAGCCGCAATTTATGTCGATCAACTCGCAGTTTGTGGCTTCCAAGACCATTTTGGCGCCTTTTTCCATCACTTCTGGATTTCCGCCGAAGATTTGGACGGCGTAGGCCTTTTCGTTGGGGGCGCGGCGCATTAAGCCTGCGGTTTTGTCGCTTCCCCGCGTCAAGGCTTCCATGCTGACCATTTCTGTGTAGCAAAAGTTTGCGCCGCCCCTGACGCAAATGTTCCTAAAGGCTCGGTCGCTGTAACCTGCGACCGGGGCCAAAAAGAGATTTCCGTCAAGCTGGAGGTTTCCGATTTTTACGGGGCGGTAAAGGCTCATTCGGGCAGCTTAAAGGCTTTGCAGCTGTTCTTCCAAAGCTGGTCGCTTAGCTCTTCCAGAGGCATTTCTAGCATTTCCGCAAGGAATTTCGCCGTGCTTACAATCATTTTGGGCATCGTTCGCTTCTTTTCGCGGAATTCGGCCGGAATCATGAAGGGGCTTTCCGTCTCGATGAGAATTCTGTCCACCGGAATGTTCAAAACCGTTTCGTGCAAGTTGCGGGCGTTGCGGTAAGTCAAATTTCCGGCGAAAGAGAACCATACGTTCAAATTCGCTTCCAAGCACTTTTTGGCGTAGGCCGCGTCTTCGCTGTAGCAATGCAAAATGGCTCCAGAATCAGGAATCCTTTGGCTTAGAATGTCAAAAACGTCTTTTCCGGCGTCGCGATTGTGGATTACGACCGGCAAATTGTGCTTCTGGGCCAATTCAAGCTGGGTGATGAACATTTCAATTTGAGTTCTCTTGTCGCCGTATTGCTTGTAGTAGTCCAAGCCCGTCTCTCCAACCGCAATTACGTTGGGGAGCTTGAGGTTTTCCTCTATCGTGTGAATCCAATCCTTTCCTGGATTTGTGATTTCGGACGGAGCGACTCCGCAAGCGTGGTAAACGCCCGCGACGTTCTTGAGCGCGGGATAAACCTTCGCGAAATCGTGGAGAGAATTGTTTATGCTGACAATTCGGTTAACGCCCGCCATTTTGGCTTGCTGAATAACGCGTAATTGTTCAATAGGGTCATCGTAAATCAGCCCGATGTGAGCATGAGTATCAAAAAACTGCATGGCTTATGTCCTAAAAACTGTGGTGAGTAAACTCCGTCATTGCGGCGGAATCTACGTTCGGTATTTCTATATATAATAGCGCCATTTGTGAATTTTGTCAAATTTTAGAGCGAATTCGCCGATAAATATAAAGGCTTCTTTGCCGTTTGTTTCTATATAATTATTGACAAAAAAGCCAAATTCTGATAGGATAGTAATAATGGCTAAAAAGCGCGATTTGTCTAAAGTAATGTCAAAATCATTCTCTTCAAAGCAATCTTTTGGCGACAAACTTGCCTCGGCCGCTTCAAAAATTTTTCATGTTTTTGACAACAAGCTCACGGTCATGATTGTTCCCCACGCGCAGGGTAAGGTGGTCAATTTTCAAACCAACGTTTTCGCGATGGTTTTGGCAATCATAATCGCTTTGGGCATAATATTGAGCTTTATTTTCTTCAATAAAAATGCAATCAATTCCAGCGCGGAAATCAGCCGCTTGTTCACCGAGAACAGACAAACGATGGCAAGCCTTGACGAGCTTCGCGACGAGAACAACAATCTTTTGCAAACGGCCAAGCGCTTTCAGTCTTCTTTGAACCAGTCCCTTTCACTTTTGGGAATCGAAAGCCAAAGCGACGCCACAAACGCTCCCCTTAACAACGGAGACCTTTCGTCTTTGTTCAGCATGGAAGAATTGGCCACGGGAAGCGTTCGCGAAGCCGCGGACATCCGCCAGCTCACTTCTTATTTGGAAGGCGCGGTTCAGCCGATTGAGCAAATCGGAAAAATGCTCGAAACCCAGAATTCTTTGTTCAGCGACATTCCCAGCATTTGGCCTGTCCGAAGCCCCCAGCTTCACATTTCGATGGGCTTTGGACCTATGGTTCACCCGATTACCGGCCAATGGTACGTTCACAAGGGAATCGACTTGTCAACTTGGCGAAGCGGAGACCCGATTCATGTAGCCGCCAACGGCCAGGTTGTTACGGTGGCCTATGACATGGGCTACGGAAACAACGTAATCGTAAAGCACAAGCACGGCATTTACACCCGCTACGCCCACATGAACACAATCCGAGTGACAAAGGGCCAGTTCGTTTCCCAGGGAGACGTGATTGGCACAATCGGAAACACCGGCGTTACGACCGGTCCCCACCTTCACTATGAAGTCCACATCGGAAGCGACGTTGTCGATCCGATAAAATACCTTAACATAAAGGTTTCAAACTAATGGCCCTTCTTTCCGACGACATTTCGATTTGCACCCTTGTCGGCTCCGGCTCTTCTTTTGTAGGAAACATGCGCGTTAACGGCGCGATGATGATTGACGGCGACGTTGACGGAGATTTGGAAGTAAGCGGCAACATAATCATTGGCGAAAAGGCAAGGGTTCGAGGCAACATCAGCGCGAAGTCCGCGGTCATAAGCGGAATCGTTTTGGGCGACATAAGCGCGCCGGAAGGAATAAAGCTCACTTCCACTTCCACTGTTTTGGGCGACATCGCGACCCATCGTTTGCAAATCGCGCAGGGAGTCGTCTTCCACGGCCATTGCATCGCTTTGAGCGACGAAGACCTTTTTGAAAAAGAATCAACAAAACAACGGCAACTAAAAGAAATCAAAAGAAAAACGTTTATTAAATGAATTCGATAGATTCGACAAGCAACGGATTGTATTACAACGCGACTCAAGCGGTTGCCAATCAAACGGCCGCCCAAAACGCCGCCCAAGCCGCGCGCAAAAACGAAAAAGACAAGGCCGTGAAAAAGCCCGCCTTTTCTTCAATGGTGGAAAAACAGCAGGCCGAAAATCTTTTGGCAAGCCAGGGCCTTCCGCCTGAGATTGCGGGGCTTGGACAAGAAGAGGCCCTTGTTTATCTAAAGGACCAGTTGGACTTGACGGGCGACGCTTTGGTAGAAGATCCCTCGGGTCAAAATTTTGAAAATTACAAAAGAGCGGTCAGCCATTTTATAAAGTTCATGCAAAAAGAAAACTTTTTTTTGGAACCGCACATTCGTTATAAAAGAACTCCTTCCGGCAAAAAGAAGGACACTTTGGTATTGGTTCAAACGATTGACAAAAAGTTGGAGCAGTTGAACTACGACATTTGGTACAACCATTTGGACAAACTTAAGAGACTTGAAAAAATTCATGAAATAAACGGTTTGGTGGTAGACTTGACCGCGGTTTAGGAATAAAATAGATATAGGTTTTTTTTATGAGCGATATATTTGAAAAAGAAATAGATGACGACAACGAAGATCTTTCCTCTCTTGAAGACGAAAGCGTAGACGTTGACGGCGGCGAAAAATTTGTTTACAACGAGCCCCTTTACGCCTTGCGCTTGGATTATTCCAGGGAGGGCGTTTTTGCCAAGCAAGGAAATTTCAAGCTTGAAGCCGGCGACGCGGTGATCATTCCCACTCGCTACGGAAAGGACTTGGCTCGTGTTTTGGGCAAGGCGAAAAGTCCTGTTGGAATCAAAAAGGACGACATAATTCAAATTGACCGAAAGGCCAGCGACGACGATTTAAGCCGCGCCGCCGAACTCAAGGAAAAGGAAAAAGGCGCCTTTAAAGTTTTTCAAGAAAAGGTGGCCGCCCGCAAGCTGAACATGAAGTTGATTGGCGCGCACTTTTTGGTTGACGAGCCAAAAGCCTTGTTCTTCTTTAGTTCAGACCAAAGGGTTGACTTTAGGGAATTGGTCAAAGACTTGGTCAGCGTTTTTAAAATGCGCATCGAGCTTAGGCAAATCGGCGTCCGCGACGAGTCAAGAATTACAGGCGGCTTGGGAATCTGCGGCCGTCCTTATTGCTGCAACGCAATCAGCGACAAGCTTCGTCCTGTTTCAATCAGAATGGCGAAGGACCAAAACCTTTCCCTCAACTCTATGAAAATTTCCGGACAATGCGGCCGCCTTTTGTGCTGCCTTTCCTACGAATACGATTTTTATTCCGACGCGCGCAAAAAGCTTCCAAACGAAGGAACCCGCATTTATTACGACGGAACCAATTTTAGAATTACAGAAATAAATCCCTTGACTTCAATGATTAAGCTTTACGGAGAAGACGGCCGCATTCTTGAGGTGAACTCAAGCCGTTTTGTAAAGGAAAACAATCGTTGGAAGATTAATTAGGCTGGTAGGGCGAAGCTCTTTTGCTTCGCTTTTAGTCTAAGACTGCCAGCATATAGTCTGAGTCTTCGTAAAAAGAAAGTCCGTCATAGCCGCTAAAGAATTGAACGCTTCTAAAGCCCGCTTCTTTTGAAAAATCCTCAATCTCTGATTTTTTTAGCGGATATATTTTCGCTTGTTCGTATACCGACGTGTTTTTGTTGTTTTTTTCCAAAAAACTGTCCAAATAAAAAGTGCCGTCTTGGTTTCTGGAAATCACGCTTTTGTATTTTACGCGGGCGCTGCTTAATTCAGGCAAATAAATTTTTGTCGAAGCCTGGTATTTGTCAAAGTTGAAAAGCTGCAAAATCAATTTTCCGCCGTCTGCCAAAAGCTCCTTGCAGTCAAAGAAAAATTTTCTAATCAAGGTTTGGTCGTGAATGAAAATAACGCGGCTGTTCAAGCACGAAATGATGTTATAAAATTTCTTTCCCAAAAAGCGGGTCATTTCCAATGTTGACATTTGAAAATATCGCAGGGACATAAGCTGGTTTCTGTATTTTAGGCTTGCCGATTCCAGCAATTCTCGTTGGGGTTCAAGGCCGGTTACGTCAACAGCGTCTTTTGCCAATCGATGGCAAAGGACTCCCGTTCCGCATCCAATGCTCAATATTTTGGCGGGAGAGGAGTATTTTTGTATTAAGGTTTCATAGAACGTTTGTTGCGCCAATGTTACAGGATACAATTCATCGTAGTACTCAACCAAATTTTTAATTGATTCCATTTTGCTTTAAATTATAAACCCAAAATGGAAATTTGGCAAACTTTTTTTTAAATTTTTTAGGGCTGAATCTAAATCTTGTCCAAGTCTTTTGCCTTCACAAAGAAGACTTTTATGCCCTCGTCGGGAAAGCGCTTTTTAACGGCCTTTACAATCGCCTTGACTTTTGTCGCCTCTTTTTTTTCGATGTAGGCAAAGAGGGCAAAGTTCACTTCCGGCCAGCTTGAAGTGCCCAACTTGTAGCTTTTTTTTCCTCGTCCAGTGACAAGAGGAATTGTCGTATATAAAAAATTCGGAATATTTTCTTCCAAGGTTTCTATTATGTCGTCTTGAACCGATTGGTTTGTGATTATTTCAACTCGATACATTTTGGACTCCTATTCTTCCAAGAAAACTTTGATGCGGCTTTTTTTGATTTTCTTCTCTTTCATAATCAAAGAATACAAAACCGGAATGAAGAAAAGCGTTACAAAGGTTGAGCTTGCCAAGCCGCCGACTACGGCAACTCCAATCGGCTGAACCATTCCCGCGCTTCCGCTTGTGGCAAAGCACATTGGAAGCATTCCCAAAATTGTTGTGAGCGTTGTCATCAATACCGGGCGCAAACGGCTTGACCCTGCTTCAAGGCAAGCGTCAAACATTTTGTAGCCGCGGTCAATCAAAAGGTTGGTGTAGTCAACCAAAATGATTCCGTTGTTTACGACGATTCCTACAAGCATGATAAGGCCGACCGCGCTCATCATTGAAATCGCTTGTCCTGAGATTTTGTAAATGGCGACAACTCCGATAATCAAGAATGGAATCGTGCAAAGGTTGATGAAGGGCGCCTTGAAGCTTTCGTAGGTTCCGGCCATTACGCCAAAAACCAAAAGAATCGCCATGAGGATGATTCCTCCGTAAGCGGCGCCTTGTTCCTGCATTGTTTTCCAAGCTCCTTCGTAAGAAAGAGTCACGTTGTCTGGAACGATGAAGGAGTCGGCGATGCCCTTTTTAATTTGATTTTCAATTTCGTAGGCGTTCACTTCGGTGAGCAAGTTGGCGCTTACAGTTACGACGCGGGTTTGGTTTTCGCGCCGGATTGTGACGGGGCCCAAGCCTTTTGTGACTCTTGCGAAATTCGCGACGCTTACTTTTCCGTTCGTTCCTTTTACGTAAATCTGCTCAAGGTCGGTCACAGATTTTCTGTCGCCCGGTTCATACATTAAAATAACGCTGTATTCTTTTCCCGCGTCGCGGTAAGTGGTGGCGGTCACTCCGTTTATGGCGTAGTTTATTTCCCGCGCGACTGTCGTTATGTCCACGCCAAAAGAGTAGGCTCGGTCGCGGTCGATTTCAACTTCGATTTCTGGAACGCCTTCTTCCGTGTCAACCGAACTTTCGCCCAAGTCTTTTATGTTTTTCATAACGTCTTGAATTTGTCCGGCGACTTTGAGGGTTGCATCCAAGTCGTCCGAGCGCAATTTGATGACGATGTCGCTTCCTGTCATTTGGCCGCGCATTCCTTCTCTGAAGGAAAATCTCGCTCCGGCGAAATCGTTAAAGTGGGCTCTTAACTTTTTTTGGATGTCGGCCGCCTTGTCGATTTGCTTGTCGCTTCTTGGAAGCTGGATTTGAATCGTTCCTTTGTAGGAAGAGGAATTTCTTGAGCCCGTTCCGATGCTGGTGATGATTGTTGTGTAGCCTCTGATTTCTTTTTTGCAAATCTCTTCCAGTTGCGACATTACGGCGCTTGTCGTTTCGAGCGTTGTTCCGATTGGAAGCGTTACATTAAGAGAAACGCTGTCGTCTTGGCCGCTCGGCATCATATTGATTGTCATTGTCGGAATGAAGGAAAGCGCCACGAGCAAGGCGCAAACGCAAATAGTGACCGTAACGCCTTTGTGCCTAAGCGCGGCGCCCAAAGCTTTTTTGTAAATGAGCGTGAGCGCGTTCAAGGGAATGTCCAAAAGTTGGTAGAAGCGTCGAAGGATTTTTGACTTGACCGGCTTTTCCTTTCTGTTTGTAAGCGGAAGAAATTTTCCTGCTAAAACGGGAACGAGGAAAATCGCCACAAAGAGCGAGGACATAAGGGCGATTACAACAGTGAAGATTATTCCCTTGAACATTTGTCCCATCATTCCAAGCTCTTTCATATAAAAGAGGAATGGAATGAAAACGCAAATCGTCGTAAGGTTTCCGCTGGTGACCGACATGATCATTTCGCTGGAACCGAGCTCTGCCGAAACTATGGCCTTGGCGCCGCGGGTTCGGTAAACGTAAATGTTTTCAATCATAACGATTGACGCGTCTACAATCATTCCGACTCCGAGAATCAAGCCCGTAAGAGTCATCATGTTCAAGGTGATTCCAGCGAAGTTCATGCAGAGCATTGTGATTATGATTGAAAGCGGAATTGAAATTGCGATGATGATTGTAGACTTGAAGTTCTTAAGGAAGAGGAACAAAATCAAAACGGCGAGAATCAAGCCTTGCATCGCGCTTTCCAAAAGCGTGTTGATTGTGTCGCGGATTGAATCGGTTGTGTCCCAAACGATGTTCATCGACATGTCGCCTGGAAGAACCTCTTGGATTTCCGCAAGTTTTTTGTAAACCGCATTGGCGACGGTGACGCTGTTTTTTCCAGATTGCTTTGTGATGCTGACGTAAACGCCAGGCTGGCCGTTAATCAAAACTTCGTTGCTCTTGTCTTGGTAGCCAAGTTCCGCTTTTCCCAAATCCGAAAGGCGAACGATGTAACCGTTCTTTCTTGTGATTACAGTTGAGTTGATGTCGTCAACGCTGGCAAATTCTCCAGTGGTTCTAATCGTGTAATCGTAAGAGTCCTCCGTGATTTTTCCGCCGCCCAATTCCAAGTTTTGTTTTGCGAGCGCGGAATAAACTTCCGTGATTGTGATTCCGTAGGCGGACAAGCGATTTTGGGAAAGGTCGACGCGGACGATTTTGTCGCGGCCTCCGTAAACCGTCGCTTCGGCAACGCCGTCGGTTTGCTCAATCAAGTCGGTGATTGTGTTGTCCGCGATTTCGCGAAGCTCGTTGCGGCTGCGGTTTCCGTTTATGGCTATGCGCATGATAGGCATAGCATCGCTGTCCATTTTAAAGATTGAAGGAGTTCCTGCGTCGTCAGGAAGGTTTCTAACAACGCGGTCGATTTTGTCGCGGACATTGTTTGTGGCTATGTCCAAGTCTGTTCCGTAATTGAATTCAAGCGAAATGTTTGACCTTCCTTCCGAAGAAGTGCTTGTGATTTCCTTAAGGCCGCTTACGCTGATTAATTGCGATTCCAAAATTTTTGTGACGGATTTTTCTACCGACTGAGGGCCTGCGTTTTGATAAGTCGTGCTTACACTTAAGTATGGATAGTCAACGTCAGGCATAAGGCTGATGGAAACGTTCTTTAAAGTAAAGGCTCCCATTATTCCCAGAAGAACAAATACAATCAGGGTTAAGACAGGATGCCTTAATGTTGTTTTTGTAATGCTCATTTTTCGCCCCTGGCTTCTTTGTCTTTGCTTCCGTATTTGGCGTTAAGCTCTTCCGCGGCTCCAGTGATGTCCTTGACTTTCGCGCCCTGGCTCAAAGAGGTTTGTCCTTGCGTTACGACTTTTTCCCCTTCCTTAATGCCGCTTATGATTTGAACGATTCCGTCAACTTCCTCGCCCAAAGAAACCTCGCGCCTTTCGACTGTGGAATCTGAAAGAACGACATAGGCGTAATATTTGTCTTCGTTTGTGACAAGGGAATTTTTGGGCATTGTGACCGCGCCGGAATAGTCTTTTGTGAACAAAATCAATTTTGCGAACATGCCTGCGTTGATTCTTGAATCGCGGTTGTCAAAAGTCAAAATGATTTGCTTGGTTCTGCTGGTGGCGTCAACAACCGGCGAAACGCGTTTTACCGTTACGCTGAAGCTTTCTTCCGGATACGCTTGGACGGAAATTTTTCCCTTCAAGCCGTTCCTTAAAAATGAAACGTAGCGTTCAGGGATGTCAGCTAAAATCTGCAAATTGGAAATGTCTCCGATTTTTGTGATTTCTGTGTTTGCCGAAACTGTGCTTCCGTTTTTTATCGGGGTTGAAATTATGCTGCCGGAAATCGGAGCGTATACAGGGCTTTGCCTGTAGTGTTCGCCAGGCTGGCTTGGGTCAACGTAAGCGATTATGTCTCCTCGCTTTACGCTGGAACCGAGCAAGACTTTTGTTGAAATTATTTTTCCGGAAGCGTCCGGGTAAACCGAAACGGAATTCTGGGATTCGATTTCTCCGTTGGCCACGATGTAGCCGTGAAGGGTTTTTTGTTCTGCGATTTGGGTGACTACGCTGAATTCAGTTGAAACGCCGCCGCCGCCTCTAAATGTTTTTCCGGGCATTTGGCCTTTTCCCGGCATTCCGTCTTTCTTTTTTCCGAAAGTGAACGCATAGGCGATTAAAAGAGCGCTTATCGCTAAAATTACAAACAACACAACGCCGGCTTTTTTAGATTTCATTTTTTATCTCCTTGAGAATCGCTTTCTTCGCCTGACAAAGTTCCAAATGGAAGTCCAAGCGTGTTTTCCAAATTTAGTATTGAGCTTGCCAAATTGTAGGCTTGCTGCTTTAAATTGAGGCGCGCTTTTTCCAGTGAGCTTCGCGCGTTCAAAAGTTCCGTGAAATTTCTTGTGCCCCTGTTGTAGGCTTCTTGCGTCATCCGATGGCTTTGTTCGGCCAAGGCTACGCTGCTTTCCAAACTTTTTATTGAAGAAATTAGTTGCTCTATTTTTTTTATCTCGATTTGCGCTTCCACTTGAAGGCTTGTCTTTTTGTCGGCGATTTGCAATTCGTAGTCAGCGATTGTGTCCTTTGCGCTTGCGATGTTGTTTGCTTTTGTTGACCATGGAAGCAGGCCGTCAAGAGGAATGGAAATCGAAAGGCTAAGGCCGCCTGTGTCCGTTCCGCTGCTTGTGTTTGACCAAGTGGGCTTGTAAGTCCAGCCTGCGTTCAAGGTTGGCCCGTATGCGGAAAAGCGGCTGGCCAAAAGAGAGTTTTTCGCAATTTCAAGATTTTTTTCAAGCGCGGACAATTCCAACGAGGACCGCTCGATTCCGTCGATTGAAATTGAGCTAATCTTCGCGATTTTTTCAAGGTCCTCAATCAATTCGATTTGAGTTTCTTGGTCAAGGCCAAGAGTTTGCTTGAAGAGGGCCAAGTCGTTTTCGTAGTCGATTTGCGCGCTTTGTGATTTTAGCATTTGGCTTTCGTAATTCACTTGGCTGGACAAAACGTCAAGCTGGCTGATTGCGCCTTGTTCGTACTTTCTGCGGTTTGTTTCGTAAGTTTCCTTTGCGGTCTCCGTGTCTGACACTTGAAGCTTGATGTTTTCCACATGGTAAAGAAGCTTGTAAAAGGCCGAACGCGCGTTCATCTCGACAGAACGGCGGGCGGTTTCGTAAGAGATTTCTCCAGCCTGGTATTTTAAGGCGGCGTTCTTTATGTTTGTATAGAGGTTTGTGGAAAGCGAAACGCTTACGCTTCCTTGAACGTACGCCGAATAATTGCTGGCGAAATTTTTGTTGGACTTTGAAAGGCCTCCGCTTGCAGTTAGAGAAGGGCTTACGCTGTTCCATGAAGTGTCTTTTGCTCTTTTTGCCGCATCCAACTTTATTTGATTTTGTTTTATAGTAATATTGTTTTTTAGCGCGAGGTCAACCGCCTTTTGAATTGTCAGGCTGATTTTTTCTGCTTGTCCTTGGCTTTGAGCTCCTATTGTCAGCGGAAAAAATATCGCAAATGTCGCGCAAAAAAGAGCGCGTGTTATTTTCATTTTGTTCTCCTGGATTGAGCGGCCTCGCTTGGACACGCTTTTGTTCTCTACAATTTTTAAACTATTAAGCCACACTTTTGTTGCAGTTTTTTCACAAATTTTACCAAATTTCTACTATAAAATCTATAGCGCGGATGTGTCAAAATTGTGACAAAGTTGGAATAAATATAAAAACGCTCCCGCAAAAAAAAGAGCGGTCGTCAGCGAGCTGCTTTTAGGGCAAAGACTTGAGAGCAACGCGCGCTATGCTTCCGCCGTTCTTTTTTTTGCTCCGCGTTTTTGCATTTGTTCCCAACCAAGACGGCTTTTTCTGGCCAAGGAAAAAAAAAGCTCCCGCAAAAAAAAAGACGCTTTTCTCAAATTTCATGGTATAATTGAATATATTATTTTTCCGAGGAGTTACTATGGAAATCAAGGCGGTGAAATTCAGAAAAGACGGATTCTATACCCAGCCATTCGCTTTTGGCGGTGAGGAAGGCGCGGAAAAGTTTGACAAAAACATCCGCTATCGTGGAAGCCTGCAGAATTATCTCATTGATACAGGAAGCGAAGTTATTCTTGTAGACACTGGATTTCCTGCTGGAACTCCTGAGGAATCTCCGGATGAAAACAGCATCGCCTTTACGGGCCTTGATATTTCTTCCTACATGGATGCCCTTTCTGCCCTTGGTTATAAAAAAGAACAGGTGACAAAAATCCTTCTTACCCACAAGCACGTAGACCATTCAGGCGAGTTGAAGTCTTTTCCTAACGCAAAAATATATGTGAATGAAGAGGAAATGTCTGCGGATGAATTAAAGGGGATTTCAAACCTTGTTCCTGTAAAATTCACAAGCGGAGCGTATTTCAACTTTCCCGAAAGCCAAACGATTTGCGAGGGCGTGCATTTCATCAAGGCAAAAGGCCATACGAACGGAAACAGTCTTGTCATTGTGGAAAATGACGGACTTTTTTACATGCTCCACGGTGACATAACTTATGTGGATGAGGCGCTCTATGAGAACAAGCTTTCTGTAGTGTATTATCACTTTCAAAAAATTTTGATGTAAAATTATAAGAAAAACTGATGTTTTTTGCGGGGCTATTTGGGTTGATTTGGGGTGTTTTGGGTTAAATTTATGGGGCGATTGGCTAGGTAATTTCGCTCTATGTAGGCTGTTATGGCGGTTTTTGTGAGGGTTATTTGGCCGTCTGCAACCATTCTTTCGATTGTTGGTTCGGACACGTGCAGGAGCTTTGCGGCGGTGGAAACGGTGAGGTCGTCCGGGATTCTTGGAAATAATTCCACGCCTCGATTGGCGGCTAGGTAGTCTCTGGCGGCGATTTCGTCAATGTCATTTTCTGTGATTATGTCCATTTTTTTGTTTCCCCTCCGGTTGTTTTTTGTCACCAACTATGGTTGCTGTCGAACGGCAATACGCCTTGCTTTATGACGCCATAATTGGCGATTATAGGTCTGTTTTTGCGTGTTAGAAGTATCGAATCAACTTCTTTTTCAAGGCTCTTGGAAAGCCTTAGCGCTTCGGCGGTGCGAAGTCTAAAGTATTCCTTTTGGGCTTCACGCATTGCGAAAACTTTGTCCGCAAATTCCCCTGTCGTCATTGCTTTTTCTCCCATCTATCACGCAGATCTTTTAATATGACAAATCCAGCGTCACAAGAGTTGTAAAGGCTTAATTCGTATTCAACATCTTCTTTCATTTTTCGTATTCTCTCTATCAATTTTCTTGCAAAGCCATTTTCAAAGCTTAATAAAGCCGCCACAAAATCATCTGACGGATTTTCCTTTGTTATCCGCTCATTTTGTGTTTCGCATTGCTTTATAATGTCAAACACAACTTTGTTTTTGTCTTTAAAAAACTTTACATTTTCAATCAGTTCATCTTCATTAAAAGAGTTTATAAGTTGGTTTTCTACATTTGTCATCCTGCTTTTTCTCCTTGTCCAAGCATTCTTGATAATAATCTGGATTGATGGAAAAACGAAAATTTCCGTCTTCGGAGTAACATTGAATATTCTTGTACTTCCATTTTGGATCCAGCTTCTGCATAAACTCATACGCTTTTGTGAATGTCGGAAAATCGGGCGAGTAATAATATTTTGCGCCTAGAAATCCTTCCGAACATTGAACGCAAAAGCCTTTGCCTTTTTTCAGTTCAAGTGATGTTGCGAATTCTAAATCAACAAGCTTGTCATCTATCATTATTTTGATTTTTCCTCGTTTCACTTTTAATTTCTATCCTCTTTGATTTGTGTTTTTGCGCGCAGTATGGGCAATAATATCCGAAGTACCATTGTCCGCACTGGCCGCAACAACATGTTCTAGCAGTGATAGCCATTCTTACGCCTCCTATTTTTCTTGCTTGAGCCGCCGCAAGAGTTTCATGCCGTCGGTGGGGTCGGCTCCTAGAAAGGACATTATGTCTCCGGCGACGTCCTCGCGGCCGGCTTCGTAGGCCGCGTTCATTTTAAAGCGGGTCGATTCGTCCACGACAAAGCCCATCTCGTCAATCCATTCGTCAAAGGTCATAGTCTTACCTCGCGCCAATGGCCTTTACGCCGCTGCCGGTCATTTGGCGGCCGAGGCTGATTCCGTTGGCGTCGCTCATTCCGCGAGCGAACGCGCGCTGGTTTGAATTGCCCCTCTTTTTGCGTCTTACAACAATCGCGACTTCGCCTTTGACAAAGTTTTCGACTTTCTCTTTGGCGTCTTCGAGCTCCTTTGGGTTTCGCCAGCTGCACTGTTGGCCGAGTTCTTCCATTCTGTCGTAAAGGCGGTTGGCCAATCCTCCGCGGTATGACTCGCGGAATTTTTGCTTGGCGTTTTTGCGGACGTTGTTCTTTGTCATCCGCAGAACAGCTTTGACAAGATACTTGTACATCTCGGCAGCCATAAACGCGTCTAGCTCTTCGCCGACAAAAAAGAGTTGGCCTGTGTCGCGGATGACATAATGGTATGTAGCGTAAAGCCGCTCCATGGCGTTGGCCAATATGGACCGCCATTTTATGAGGCGCTTTGTGTCCTTTACGGTTTGCCTTGTGTATTCAGAGAATTGCCCGATGTCTAGTTTGTGTTCGGCCATCAATTCGTTGGCTTTTTTGAGCGCAAGCGTGGCTTCGTTTTCGTTCGGTGATTTTGAGAGGGCGAGCAGTTTCTTCACCCTTCGTTTTACGCTTTCAAGTTCCATGCTTTTATTCGTCCTTACCGCGTTATGCGGTCATTTTTGCTTCCGGGGATTTATGCGGAAGCGATTTTAGGTATGCGTACATGGCTGTTTCCACGTCGTCGGCGGGGTCTATGAGGTATTCGGCCAGGCTCCACCACGGTATGCGGATTATCGTGTCGCGGATTACGACGCAGTCGAGCTTGTAGTAGTTCAATAGCGTTTGCATTTCGTCGTAGGTGGCGTGGAGGAATCCGCAAACTTCCTTGACCTTGTACATGTAGCGGTGGCCGATTTGGGCGTTGCGAATGACGCGGTCTATCAGGTCGCTTTTCTGTTCTTGGGTCAAGGGCGGTTGCGCGAGGTCTTCGGTGGAAAACAGCCAGTTCTCTTTCATTTGGATTCGCGCTCCCGGCGCTCCAAGTTGGTCATAAAGGCCATCACGCTGCGTAGCTCGTTGTCGGAACATTTGGAGTACGTTTCTTTCTTGAATTTCGAGAGCGCGAAGTGATCCAGGCGCTTTTTCCAATCCGCTCCAAGGAGCTTTCTCGCGCGGGCTTCGACAGCGTCAATGAGCGTCGGGGCCTTGTTGCGCGAATAGAGCTTCCAAGGGCTTTTTCCTTGCAGGGCGAGGACGGAATTCATCGCCTTTAGGACGGCGCGCAATTCCTGAACGCCGCACTCTGAGCAGCTTTCCTTTCCCACCGCGCCGTGAAGAACGGCCCTGTAGGCTTGGTCGTCCAAGCCGGCGGAATTCTTGGCGGCGTGTATCGCGGTAATGAGCCTTGAGCGGATTGACTTGTTCATTCTGTCCTCCTAAGCGCAGAGCTTTTCCAGCATGTTGTCGGTGATTGTCGAAAGGCCGCTGGCCTTTGACATTTTGCTTATCGCTATGCTGTCGTTGACGATTGAGCGGAAGCCGCCCATCGCGTGGCGGGCAAGACGTTCCGCCGTCTCCAGCGAGATGTCGATTCCGGCGGCCTCGTGGTAGTAGGCGGCCACGTCAACGGCCTTTGCCACCTCGAACAAAACAATCGGCTTTCTGATTCTTGAGCGCAGGCGCGGAACGCGGTCGGTCTTGACCTTTAGGCCTTCCTCGCCGACAAGCATGAACGGAAGCTGGCAGCGCTCGTTGACGGCGCGAAGAATTTCCAAGTAGCGGATCGGCAGCTTGTCGGCCTCGTCGATAATCACAAGGCGGCGGGCGTACTTGCAGTTCTCTTCCAAGACTTCAAGGCAGTCGCCGAAACTGTGCGGGCGGGTGTGGGCCACCGCGTCGCAAACGTCGCGCAAGAGCTGCGTCTTTGTCGAGCCGTCAACGTAAAGGACGTAAGCGGCGTTGGGGTTGTTTTGTACGTACCATTTGGCGCAATGGGTCTTTCCGCGCTCTGCGGTTCCGATGGCCATTCCGATTGACGAGGACATTGTTCCAGTCGGGTCAATCAAGTCGTCCGCGAGGTTTTGGAAGCGCGTGACGCTTCTTGTGAGCACCAACACGTCGGTGTCGATTTTTATCTTTTGCGCTATACTGTTCTTGTAGCCAGCGTCTTTAAGGAGCTTGACATACTCTGTCTCTTTGTCCTTCCAGTTGGGGTATTTCTGGGTGCAGATTTTGACGATTTGAGATTTGTCAACTCCCAAGACGCGGGCCGCGTCCTGCATGGAAAGACGGTTGCTTTCCAAACAATTTTTCAACGTTGATTCCATAATTTTCATCTCCCTATGAATTTCTTAGAATAGGATTCGTAATAGGCGACTTGCCTTGAATCCATTTGGCTTTCGTAGTCATGCATGAAGTCCAAGTCCTCGCGGCTAAGATGTCCGCCCGCGTGGTATTGGTTCAAGGTCCATTCGTAGCGCTCGCGCTCGTCGTAGAAGACCGGCCGCGACTGCGCCCGCTTTAGCGACTCGCTTCCAATTCGCTCGGCCACTCCCTCAAGGAAGTCTTCCTGCGAAAGGCTCTCTTCCCTGCGGTTGAACGACATGGGCATCTCTCCGTAGTCGTCCTTTTGGCGGCTCACGCTCCGCGGAATCTCTTGGCTTTCAAGCGGCTCCGCGTCAATTTTTCTTACAACGGCGGGAACAGGCTCCGGCTCCTTTTTGCTTTCAAGCCTATAGTCCGACGCCTGGGCTAGCTCCTCCGACTTTCTAAGCTCGGCGAATTTTTGCGGCTCGGAAAGGACGCGGACGCTCTTGTCGCCAGTGGCGATTTTGAACGCTTCCTGAACGGCGCGCATGTTGCGCTTTTTCCATTCAAGCTGCTCCACGACTTCCCGCTCGTCGAGCATGTCTATTTTCTTGACAGGGCGAAGAGCGATTGCGTGGTTTGTTCCAGGCTCTATCGCGAAAACGCCCAAGGCCAAGTTTTCCGGGTCGTAGCGGACTTCCACCTTTTGGCGGTTGTAGGCGACGAGCGTTCCCCGGTTTTGCAAGACCATTTCTTGCGTGAGGTCGGGGCCGATGTATTCCACGCCGTTAAGCTCTATTCTGTCTCCCTTCACTTGGCGCATGGCGCTTTCCATAAAGAGGTAGGCTTCGTCGCGCGGGTCTATCATCGTCGGCATCCATCCTTCGCGCTTGCATTCCTCCAGCCGTTCCTTTGGCGAGCAGCCGAGCGACGAATGGACGCGGCTTTCGTAGATGTCCAAGGCGCGGACGACGCATTTGACGAAGTCGTCGTAGCCCAGAATGCAGCCGTTCTTTTTTTGCCACTCAAGCCGCTTGGCCGCCTGCTCCTCTTCCGGCGCGGAAATCGCCAAGCCTTTTACAAGGCCTGGCAAGCACTGGTCGCGCAGGATTTGCTCCAGCGTGTTGAAGAAGCGCTCGATGGGCTTTGTCTTGGCGTTCTTTACGCGGGCGAAAATGCGGCGGTGCTTCTTTTCCCATTCAGCCTTTGACTGCGCCACGTCAACAACAAGGCCTTCCGTGTCCTCCACGATGTAGCGATTGTTTTCGGCTTGGTACAAGTCGGCCTCGTCAAGGAAGCGCACTCCGTAATTCTGCAAGCGCTGAACGATGTCGTCCGCGAGCTTCGACTTCTCGCTGGATCCGTTGTCGTTGTACGTGCTCTCGAACTTGCCGAAGCGCTTGATTCCCATCCGCAAGGCCCGCGTGACAGTGCGCGTGTTGTAGGCGATGTCGAAGCTGATTCCGTAGACAAGGCGGGTGGCCATGTCAAGCCAGAGGTAGCATTCGGCGCGGATGTACTTGTCCTTGTCGCCTTTGGCGTAAGGGTTCTCGCACCAAAAGTCAAAGATGTGCTGGTCGCCTACAATCAGCTGGAATGGCTTTAGCTTGGACAGGTCGCGGCTTATGTAGAACATATTGTCCAGCGCGCGCTGCCCGCCCTTGGCGAGCATCTTCATCGCCGGACTTATGTTCCTGGCGTGAACGTAGGCGCTCGCCTCGCTTCCGATGCTCCAGCCCTGGCGCTCGGCTTCCGCCTTGGCGCACCTGTAGGCGTTGCGCACCGTGCATCCGCCCACTTCCTTTATGGCCGCGAGCAGAAAGTTTGTGAAGAAACTCAAGGCCTCGTCGTCCCAAGCGAACACGTGCCGCCCCTGCCTTCCGGCGGGAAGAGCGAACATCGAGCCGTTGGCCATGCGGCGCACGTAGCGCTGGACGGTCGGAACCGAAATGTTGAACTTGCGCGCTATCGCCTCGTAAGCCTTGGCCTTGGAAACGAGCGGGCTGCGCTTCCTGAATTCGTCGTAGACGGCCGCGCGGAGGGGAAACTTTTTGTCTGTAACCGGAAAAACGGTTCTGACAGTTCCGCTCATGAGGCGACTCCGCTGAAGGCGTTGAGCTCTTTGTCCTGCTCGGCGATTTCATTAACAAGCTGGCGCACCCGCAAGCCTATGTTGCAGACCGCGGCAAGTCGCGTTTGAGGATTCTCAAAGCTGGAAAGGAACGCCGTTAGAATGTCGAACACTTCAAGCTGAGCCTTCATCTGCTCCTTTGTCTCAAGGTTGATTTTTGTATACATCCTTCCGTTCTTGAGAAGCGTCTGCGAGAAGTAGTCGTCGTTTCCCCAGTTGAGCTTGATTTTTTGCTTGCCCCACACGCGGGCAAGTTCGGCGAAGCGCTCGTTGTCCTTGCGGCGCTTGTATTCGCGCTCATGCTCGTCCGTCCATCCGGCCAAGCGCTCGCCGGTAGCCATCGCGTGGGCCACAAGCCGCTCGAATTCGCTTTGGGCTTCGAGCAGTTCCGGCGCGTTTTCCTTGGGAGGAGCGGAAAGCTCTTCCGGCGTCCGCACCTTGTCTTCCACCGGATCGTAGAGCTTGAGCCACAGGTAGGCGGTCTTTTTGGAAATGCCGACCAGTCCAAGGAAGTCGCAGAAGCCGAACGTCTGGGCGTCCTCGCTGCGGCGGTCGCCGCCCCTTTGGGCAAGCGCCTCGTGCGCTATGAAAAGGTCGCGGGCGACGTCCACGGAAGCCTTTCGCAGCCTCTCCACCTTGGGGCGCAGCTTTTCGACCGCGCTTTCCATGTTCCAAGAGTCGATTTGCTTTTGGAAGGGAAAGACCTGCTCCGGCGTTAGGCTTGTGTTTGACGGTACAATTTCGTTCATTTTTGATTAGCTCCTTTGCCGGCTGGAGCCGACATCCAGAAGACTCCAGCCATTGTTTTTGTCACGCGGCGGCTTCGGGAATTGTCCTTTCGGCGGCTTTGCAGTAGAATGTTTCCTCGCCGGGAACAAGGCTGACATGGAATTTCTTTTGCTGGGCGGCATCGAAATTTTTCAAGGCGGCCTTGACCGGCTCTTTTTTGACCTTCACGCAGTTTTGGAAGCCGGCCTTGATGAGCAGGTCGGCCGTGTCCTCGGAAACCTCCACCTTGTCGGGGTTTTGGCGGTAGCCGATTGTTCCGTTGATGAACTCGCGGCTTTTCTTTCCGTCCTCGTAGATTTTTGAGCGGTTGGCGTCCGAGTAATCCTTGAGCGCGGCCAAAAGTTTTTCGCGCTCGGCCGCGAGCGGAGCGGACATTCTGGCCGCCTCTTCGTTGGCCTTGTTGATTGCCACGGTCGCCGTGTTGTCGATGGCGCGGATTTCCGCGTCAATCTGGGCCACGCACTTGATTGTCTCCTCGACATCCTGAAGGCTTTTGATTTTCATAATTTCCCCCTATGCGCGAATTCCTTTTTCGCGCTATAATGAATTTTGTTTTGCGTCACGCGGCGGGCTTTCCGCCGTCGCTGACATCCGGCT
>JAILDQ010000238.1 GCA_024689365.1 Treponema sp.
AAGTTCGGTCGGCTGGCTTTCGATTTCCATCTTGAGTCGGCTGGCGGCTTCGTCAACCAAGTCAATCGCCTTGTCCGGCAAAAAGCGGTTTGTGATGTAGCGGTTTGAAAGAAGCGCGGCCGAAACAAGCGCCTCGTCTTCTATTCTAACGCCGTGATGGATTTCGTACTTTTCCCTAAGGCCGCGCAAAATGGCGATTGTGTCCTCCACGCTCGGCTCGGCGCAATACACTTGCTGGAATCTTCTTTCCAACGCGGGATCTTTTTCGATGTATTTTCTGTATTCGTCAAGGGTTGTGGCGCCAATAGCCCTAAGCTCTCCGCGAGCCAAAGCGGGCTTTAAAAGATTGGCCGCGTTTGTCGAACCGTCGCCTCCCCCGCCTGCGCCTACAATCGTATGAAGCTCGTCGATGAACAAAATTATTTTTCCGTCAGAAGCTTTGACTTCGTTGATGACGCCCTTCAAGCGCTCCTCAAACTCGCCTTTGTATTTGGCGCCGGCGACCAAGGCTCCCATGTCCAAGGAAAGCAAGCGCTTGTTCTTAAGGCTTTCTGGAACGTCGCCGCTTGCGATTCTGCGCGCAAGGCCTTCAACAACAGCGGTTTTTCCAACGCCAGGCTCGCCTATCAATACAGGGTTGTTTTTTGTCCTGCGGCTCAAAACTTGCATAACGCGCCTGATTTCTTCGTCGCGGCCGATTACAGGATCTATCTTGTCTTGGCGGGCAAGGCTTGTGAGGTCTGAACAATATTTTTCCAAAGAGCGCATTGAGCTTTCGGGGTCGTTCGAATCGACCTTTGAAGAACCGCGCAAGGCTTTGAGGGCCGTCATAATCGCTTTGCGATTGATTCCGCTCGCCTTTAAAAGTTCGGCCGCCTTGTCGGAATTTTCTGTCATGGCCAAAAGCAAGTGCTCGGTAGAAAGGTATTGGTCCTTTAGCGCGGACATTTCTCCTTCGGCCTTGGCAATCGTTCGCTGGGCGTTTTGGGAAAAAGTCAAATTTGCGCTTCCGCTGACGCGCGGATATGAATCCAACAAGCGCCTGGCCTGGCCTGCCAAAGCCCCCGCGTCCATTCCGATTCGCTCAACCAAGGGCGCGATGATTCCGTCTTTTTGCTCCAAAAGGGCGATGAGAATATGTTCGTTTCCGATTTCGCTATGGTCGTTCTGTCTGGCGATTGAAGAAGCCTCTTGCAGAGCGTCCATAGCCTTAATTGTCATTTTATCTTGATCCATACCTTTAAAATAACAAGAAAATTAAAAAAGGGCAAATTTTTTTTGACTTTTCGCCTTGTTAACGCGCATTTTTAGGGCAATCGTTTGTATCTCTTATATGTAAATAAATTTCAAGGAGTTTACAATGATTGAACAAAAATCATCTTTAAGGCCGTCGCCGACCGCCATTCTAAACCCCCGCCTGGACATAAACTTCAAGGCGATATTCACCCAAGGAACTGAAGGCTCAAAAATCGCGCTTCAGTCTTTCCTTTCAAGCGTTTTGGAACGAAAGGTAAAAAAGATAAGCCTTGCGCCAAACGAGCCGCCCGCCGAAACGCCAAGCCAAATGCAAATGGCCTTTGACGTGTCCGCGACTTTTGAAGACGGAGAAAAGGCTGACATTGAAATTCAAGGCCGCGACCGAGACTACGACTACGCCATAAGAAGCGAGGCTCAAGTGGCCCGCCTTTTGAGCAACAACACAATAAAGGGCGAGAAATGGAACGTCAAAAAGGTTTACCAGATTTCAGTTTTGAATTTTTGCCGAAAAGGAAGTGACAAAAGCCAAAAGGCGTGGTATAGTATGAGAGACGAGAATGGAAACAAACTTTCGGGCCGCCTTAACGTGATTTACATAAATTTGCCCGAAATCAAAAAACTTGTGGGAACGCCTGTGGAAAAGCTAACGCCCGTCCAAAAATGGGGCTTGTACTTTTCTTACGCGGACGACGAAAAGCGCGCGTCTTATATAAGACAACTAGCGCAAAGCGAAAGAGGGATTATGGAAGCGAAAACAATTATTGGAAGAATGAGCCAAGAAGACGCGAACTGGTTCCGCCAGAATTCATACGACACCTTTTGGCGCGACTACAACACCGAAATGGCAAACGCCCGCGAACACGGCCTTAAAGCAGGCCGCAAAAAAGGTCTTGAATTAGGACGTGAAGAAGGCCG
>JAILDQ010000257.1 GCA_024689365.1 Treponema sp.
CCAAAAGGACCATCCGCCATATCTAATGAGAATTGTTTCACTCTACACCAAGCCCAGCCTACCGGCACTTCAAACGGAATCTCATCCTCAATGTCTTTTACCGTTCCATCTGCGAACTGCTCATAATGCCGTTTATCACTTGTAGTGTGTTATCGTCCTTCAGAAACTTTCTTGTAAGAAAAAGTGTATTCTTCATGCAGGGCAAGTTTTCCGTAAGGATTAAATTCTCCATTTTCATCTTCGGTGGGCTCGCGTCTGACATTGCGGTATGAACCGTATATAAGGCCGTCTTCCACATACACAGATTCATAACATCCGCCTCCGCCCATATCTGCGGCAAAAGATAAACTTATTCCTCCAAGACCATCCCTTCCATTCCAAACATATTCAAAACAAGGCTCCTGTTCAGAGTCAGGCGAAATAACAAATCCAAGATAATTAATGGCAAGCGTTTGCTTTTGAGGCTTAAAAGGATTTATGACGCTTGGAGCTTTGCTCTCATCGCTTGTAATAGTGTCGTCATTCCAAATGCCTTGCAACGCAAGCGTCTTCTTCGCTTCTTCCAAATCGCTCGCTAAAAATTGGCCCAACACCCATCCAAATGCATCTTTATACTCAATGAAAAACCAATAATTTTTTATTTCGTCTTCTTTATCTTTATCAGAGTATTTCAACGGGACTGTTATTGTTTCAATTTCTTTGCTGCGTCCCAAAACCTTTACCATTTCATAATTGTAAAGGTTTCATATTTTTTCTGAATCAAATGACGGTTCCGTCCAAACAGAAAGTCCTTTTGGCGAGCAGACGCATTTTGTGATTTCCTTGCCGGAATAAAGTTCTCCAAAATCGTTTGAAAATGAAGAAAAAACAACTACAAAAAAGGATAACGCAAAAAATCAAACTTTTTTATTCATGCTTTATTATAACCTTATAGTTCAATTATTGTCAATTTTTAGTTACATATGAACGATCATTCATTAAAGTAATGCTTTAATAAATTTCTATTGACAATCCGAAATTAAGCGTTATATTAATAAATGATAACGGATATTCTTTTGAAAAGGAAGAAGCTTTCAATTTTCATGACCTTTTCAAAAAGAATTGTCTTAATACTTACATTATTGCAGAGCAAATTGTTTGGGGAGCTAAAGCAATTCCGCCGCAAAGCCTAAAAAGGCTGACCGTCATAGACAAGGAGTTGAATTATGACTGTTGCGGAATTGCGGGCCAGAGCGCCTTACGTCAATTTCATCAAGACAAAAACTTATGTTGACCGCCCGAATGTGGCGCTTCTAAAAGAGGCCTTCATCCCGGACGACGACATGCCGACCTTTCCGGAAATCAAGGGAAACACAAGGATTTATCCTCTCTCGGTTGAGGCCTACCCTTCCGTCCTTCGAAGAATGACCGCGATGGAAGCTGGAGCGTGGGCGATGGAAAAATGCCGCCAGCAAAATTGGGCGCTGGAATTGGACAACTTCCAATGCTGCCTTGCAAATTTGGAAATGGACTATTAGGGGGAGGGACTGTGAAAAAGATTGCGACATTCGTGTTGGCGGCGCTTGAGTCATTCGCGCTCACATCTTGTCTGTCAACCAACATGAAAAATCACGGCGCGTTCGAGCTGCCGGAAAGCCCAAAAGAGGCGATGGAAAGAGTCGTGGCTTACGAAAAGGCGGATGACTATCTTTACAAATTCAAGGCCGTAAACTGGGGCGGCGCTGAATGCGAAGTGACGCTTTACGACGAGCGCTACATGAAAGTCATTTATCCCCAAATCGAAACGCCGTTCTTCTATTGCTACAAATTTGTCGGAGACTGCCTTGACTATTCGGAGCGAAAGGGGGTCTTCGGCCACGCGGTAAATTTCACCACCGGCAAAATAGAGGAATTCGTTTTTAGAAGCAATTTTCACGGCGGATATAAATTCAAGAGCATTGCGGACGACATGGCCCGCGACAAGAAATTTAAGGAAGGCCGGCTCACTTGGGAAACAAACAGCAAGGCCGCCCGCGAGCAAGGAATTCAGCATTACCTGTATTTCTTCGCCGCCCGCGACAAAACGCTGGACTCAAAAAGGAATTCAGCGGGCGGCAAGCGCGACATAGCGGGAACGCTTTACTATTCGCTAGCCGAAAAATCAAACATGCATCCGTTTTTCAACGGAAACCTATAGGAGAATAAAATGAAAAAAATACTTTCAAAAATCACGATTTTTGTGACGGTTGCCGCAATCTTTTTCGCGGCGCTCACAATTGCCGCTTGCTCAAATTCATCGGGCGGCGTTCCCTATGTTCCGACATACGCTGGAACTGGAACAGGAACGACTCAAGGCGGAAGCAACACTGGCGGCGGTAACAATGGCGGCCAGCAGAACAGCGGAGAAACGATTTCGCTTGAAGCGAGCTACAACAGTTCTATGGCTGTCGGCGAAAAAGTTTATTTGCAGGAAGTCATAAACCAAAGCCAGCTTATAATGAGCAGTTACGAGGTGGTTAGCGGAAACGACTTGATAGACGTGTGTTTTAGAGGTTACAGGAGCGACGACACCGGAAAAGACTTTGTGATAGCCCTGCAAGCTGGAACGGCGGTAGTGAAATTCAAATTTGCAAAAGAAACCGAGTATTCAAAAAAATACGAAACGACAGTCACATTCACCATCTCAAGCGGAAACTCCGGCGGCGGAAGCCAGAGCGGTTCGCAGGACACGACAACGAGCGAAGGCCTTAGAAATTATTTGGCCGGAACTTGGACATGCTCCGACAACGGCTTTTCTGGGGCCATCACGCTAAACTCCGACGGCAGCGGCCATATTGACGTCACAAGGTCGAACGGAGACATCATCCACAACAAGGACTTCACTTGGACGGCATACGCAAGCAAATACACAAGTTCAAGCATGGGCTTGACAATATCAAAGATTCTCGAAATATCGGGAACCAACGAAGGCGCGCTTGACGGAGAGCATTCGCTCACGACGGCGGCCAACAGCTTTACCATGAATGGCTATTTGGCGTTCGGAATGCCCAGTCAAACCACTTGGACAAGGCAATAAAGATTGTGAACGGCGCTTATCCACTTTGTATTTTTTTGAAAGATTTTATTCATCTTCGCGCGAAAGCTCTTTGGGCAAAAGGGCTATTCCAGCATGTATCAAGCCTTGCAAAAAAGATAGGAGGAACAAAAATGAAAAGCTACAAATCTTGCCAGAACCAAAGAATTTTATTGGAAGACAAAACGATCGCGCACGGCGAATACATAGTTGAAGGCGTCGCGCTCAGAATAAAGAACGGCTTTCTTGACGACTCTCTGGACGAGGAAGGGAACCTCATTCCAGCTGTCGAAAGCGAAACCGGAAGCCACATCGAGCATTGGCGGAACGGCGTCCTCCACTGCGAGACAGGCCCGGCCATCATAGACCAAATCGACAACTACGAGGAATGGTGGCTTAACGGCAAGCAAGTGACGAGCGATTTTAAGCCGCTTGCGGTTTGCGAGCCGACTCCCAAATATTCCCCCGGCAAAACCAAAAAGCCTGTGATTGACATGACCGCCACCGGAGCGAGGATAAAAGAGCTTAGGCTTAAGTCAAAGCTTTCCGTGAGCGAAGTGCAGTCCATGCTTGGCTTGACCTCGCCCGAAGCGATTTACAAATGGGAAAAGGGAAAGTACATGCCGTCAATCGACAACTGCCTCGCGCTCGCCTCAATCTTTAACGTCCGCGTCGAAGACCTCATCGTCACGAATAAGATCGAGATTTAAAGCGGAACGGCTGAATGAAGGTTTACATAGACATGGACGCGACGCTTGTGGATTTTGCCGCGCAAGTGACCAAGCTTCACGCAATTTTGTTTACCGGCGACTGGAGCGAAGTGTTGCGGAAAATTTAAACGACTTTCTTTTGAGGGGTATAAAAAGCATTAATCGAAGCGCGGCTCCCGCCTAAGCGTATATCTCGAGAAACTTAGGCGCGTATCCTTGCAGGGCGTTCACCGACTGCATGGCGTCCGCGCTTCTTTTTTTTACAAAAAAAAGTTCCCGAAGCAGTTAACCGAATAAATCGTCCGGATAGCTTCAGGAACTTGGATTTAGAGTTTTCGATTCCGCCACGCGCAAAGGCGAGTCGATCGACACGTTCACGAAAACTCTGTTATGAATATACACCATAAATCAATTTTTGTCATTAAAGCAATGCTTTAATGCGCGAAGCACGGCTTTGCGGTATAATAAAACTGTCGTTTCCGTCTGAGATAGCTAAGCGGAGTTTCCTTATGGAATCATCGACAGAGGAGCGCTGCCCTCTAACGACATTCGCTTCTGTCTTTTGGCAGGAGCGTTTTATCGGAAGCCTTCGATACGTATCGATTAGGCACGCCTTTGCGCGTGGCGTTGACAAGGCTTCCGTTTTTTTGGAAAAATATGGCAGAGAAAACAACAATAAAGATGATGCCGGATACAAGCTGTTCTCTTTTTTGGCAGGAAGACGGAACCTGTTGCGGGGACGCGGGCAGGTTATCGTATGGCGACGAACGTAACGCCGAGACAAACGTTAACCTTAACATTCCAGGCTTACGCGAATGGCTTGACGAATACATGTGGCGCTGCTTGGTTCCGTGCGAAGCTGGAGACACCGCACCGGACGAATTGAGCCGAAATTTTAACTGGAAGGACTTTCACAAAAGAGGCTTGGCATTCGCCGCGCAAGTGAAAAAACTTTTGCCGCCAAATGTCGAGCTTTTGTATTGCAGCCCTTATGAAGACGCTTCGGGAATTATAAGCGGCGGCGGAGTTGTTGTTTAGATTTTTATGCGGTTCCGCCGCTTTAACAAAAGGGCTTCCTTAAACTTTTCAAGTTCTTCTGGACTGCGTTTTGAAGGAAGGATAGTTTTGTTCCGCAACAACCAGAACAATCCGTCATATTCCTCCCTAATTGTTTTTGAGAAAATGCCTCTTCTTACTTTGTCTGTATACAATTTGTTACATTCATCCATTCCCCAAAGGAAAACAAGCTCTTGCCATGTAAAAGTCTCAAGGCTTTTTATGAAAAAGCACAGCCTCATGTTTGAAGTGTCGCCAGCCTTTTTTATAAGGGCAAGCAATTCTTCATTTGTATAATTATAGTCCCAGTTGATTTTGGAAATGAGGTCGAACGCTTTTTGTTTGTCTGCGGAATCCATTGATTGTAAACCGAGAATTAGTCGAGTGACTGATTACTTGCGGCGTTTTAGGAAAACTCGCATTGCGCCCCAATCCACAACACCTGTCAGCTCCCAACCAGTTTTACCTAGCTCATTAAGGATTTGCTCACATTGTTCATGATCCAATCCCTCGCCGCGTTCAGCCATTGCGCTAGAAACGAAATTTAAAACTTTATATTCCCATTGTTCCATAAACATGCCTCCAATAATTATTTTTAATATACAACCAATCCCCAAAATGTCAATAGAAATCGATTAAAGCAATGCTTTAATGCGCGAATGGCGAATAAGCGTTATAATTGCCTTGAATCCAAGCAGCGTCCGCGTAGGGGACTCTGCGCGACCTTGCGGCTCACGTCAGCGACATTGATTCGCTGTTGGGCTGCAAGGGCTTGGCTTTAATTGAAGCGCGGCTCCCGCCTAAGCGTATATGCCGAGAAACTTAGGCGCGTATCCTTGCAAGGTCGGTTACCGACGGCATGGCGTCCGCGCTTCTTTTGAAGCCTTCGATACGTTTACTTCGGTTGTGCCATAGCGCGCTGCGTTGACAAGGCTTCCGATTATTTGAGCCAAGAGAATCTAAGCCCCGCGGCAATTGGAGCTACGGCACACTGGGTTTTCTTGGCTCTTTCTTTTGCAAAAAAAATTGCCCAACGATATCATACTGAAAACATACTACAGTTAAATCGGTCGATTGGGCAAAAAAAGCGCTTTACGAATCCAATGCCGATAAAAGCAATCGGCCAGGTAACACGATAAAGCGCTCTTGGAATATACACCATAAAACAATCCTTGTCATTAAAGCAATGCTTTAATGCGCGAATCGCCGCTTTGCGCTATAGTAACCGTGGAAGCGCGGCTCCCGCCTAAGCGTATATGCCGAGAAACTTAGGCGCGTATCCTTGCAAGGTCGGTCACCGACGGCATGGCGTCCGCGTTTCTTTAGTAAGCACTATGAACACAAAGCGACTAAGCGCGGATAAATTAATTTCCCTCCTCATGCCAAAAGAATCAGAAATGGATCCGGTTGGATTTTGGGCTTTGCAAAATATGCGCAGAATTTCTGAAATGAACGGAAATTCAAACATGACGCTTGACGGCGACACTATCCATAACAAAGATTTTACATGGACGGCGTACACAACCAAATACACAAATTCGCAGACGGGTTATACAACCGCAAAAACTCTTTCCATTTCTGGCGCCAACGAAGGCGCGATTGACGGCGACCACACAATCACCACAGGAACGAACAGGTTTACCTTAAAAGACTACTTGGCCTTTGGCATGCCGCAAACAACGGAATGGACAAAGCAAAAACTTAGCGCAAAGTTTTTGCTTAAAAGAACTTAGTTTGCGCTAGAAAAAAAACGTTGTTGCGGCGGGAGTTGAACCCGTAATACGAACTTTACTGCGTAAAGTTTCCTCTACCGCGTTGAGGGCATCGCAACAACGGGAAGCGACGGAAACCGTAACGACGGTAAACGCCGTTACAGCTACAAGCCTGAGCGCTCTCGTCTCCGCGGACAGGCGGGTGCCGCCATTGCTTCCAAAAACTCAGGAAAGGCCGGATTAATTCCGACTGCCCCAAGCAAGATTCCATTGGTAAACTTGAATCTCAGAAACAATATCTGAGGCAGAGATTTACTGACAATGGAATTAATTAATTATATAGCGCGGATGCGGTTCTTGTCATTAAAGTTGTACTTTAATCACGGCCCTTCAAATGTGATGAAGTCCCAGTCGGGTTTAAAACTCAAGGCATCCCATTCTGCGCTTCCAATAAATGCTTGAAAACCGCTTCCCTGAATTTTGGATACACGACTCTCAAATCTTCGCAAGAGCGAAAAATATCCTTGCGGTTTTCCAGAACGAACCGAACGGATTCCGAATATAATTTCGTTGTGAACAAACAAACTTTGTACGGCTTTTGATGTTTTTCCGCCATCATGATGTCGTGAAGGCTTCCGCGGGATTCGCCGTCCCACAAGTCAAGCATAAAGTCGCAGTCAACCGCCATCGCTTCGTTTCGCTTGTGGCAGGCGTTGTAAATATAATGTTTCACGTCCGGCGGATATTCCTTTACTGGAATCCCATGCGCGACAGCCCACTCTTTTGCGATTAGGTCAACGCCTTTCGCCTCGCCCTCAAGAACGGTGATGTCGGTAAAATTGTTTTCCGAAACGCATTCTTCTATCTTTGAGAAAATCCATTCTTTGTCCGTTATCGAGCAGCTTCCGCATACAAACAGTTTCATTTAAAATTCTCCCGCTCTTTTTTCGCCGCGCAAATCAATTCGGCAATAACTTTGTCGTATTCGCCTTTGTCAAAATAATACTTTTGCGGATCTCTTTCATACCTGAATTCGTCAACTGTCCATTCAACGACAATGTCAGAAGTTGTCTTGCATTTCGCGACCAAAGAACTGCATTCCCAGACTCCGCAACCGCAATGAGCCAACACAACCAAGTTTCTCTCTTGCGCTCTCTCGTCAAGAAGATCCCAACAATTGGCGGGATTGTACTCATCGGATTCAATTTTCTTGCCGTCGATAAAAAAATAAAATGCTAGGTAATTCCCACATTGGTCGCCTTGATTTAAGTTGACTCGTTCGGTGGTAAAGGACAGTTTGCTCAGTTTCATTTCTCGCTCCATTCGCGCTTTAATTTTGCTGTTCTTCCTTTGAATTAAGCCAGGTCAGCATATGTTGAATCTCTTCTTTTGATTTGTCGCTGTCGTCCCAAACTCTAAAGTCATGCTTTTTCATGAACCTAAGGACGGCTGGCTTGAAAACTTTTTTCATGCGAAAATTTTCAATATGCTTTCTGGGCATAATTATTTCGATGTACTTAAAGCTTTTTCTGTGCTTTGCGATTACGACAATGTTTTCATAGCCGTCGCCCCAGTTACCCGGCATGCAATAAACTTTCGTTCCCGGAGAGAAATGTTTTGTGCCAATCCGCGTTTCATGGTTTTCTCCATATTCATGCGTTTGAACAACATTGCCGACCAAGCACCATCTCCATTCCTGCTCTTGATTTTGAATGTCTTCCATTTTTACCGCCAAATTAAAAACGCTCCTGCCAAAAGACAGGAGCGAATGTCGTTAGAGGGCAGCGCTCCTCTGTCGCATAATTCCAATGGAAAAGCCGCAGTGGCTATCTCTGACGTAAACGACAAGCGAATTATAGCGCAAACCCGCAACCCATGCATTAAAGCGATGCTTTAATCCCACTCACTCATAATTCCATTACCTCACTCAATCGCAAAATCCCAAAGCCGTTTGCGTCCATGCAAACATTCTTGTAGCGCGACGGATCGATTTTGCGCTTGGGAAAGCTTTTGTTCCATTCGTTCAAAAAATAATCTTCCGTCACAAAAGTTTGGTGCGTGTGGCCGTGAATGTTTGCGCATGCGCTCGTCTTGTCCAAAAAGACTGGCTCGTGCGACAAGACGTAATCGCCAAAAAGCAGCGGTCCCTTGTAAACGTTGTCAAAGCCTAGGTTTGTGTAGAATTCGATAAAAGTTTTGAAAGGCCGCTTGTCGTTCCTAAAGTCGTGGTTTCCGAGAATCAAATTCATCTTGCGGTTCCTTTTCATCCGCATCACGGCGTTCATGATTTTTGACCGCTCAATTTTTGCGTTCAAATACACGTCGCCGAAATTCCAAATCAGACAGTCGTCAGGGAGCGCGTCAAATTTCTTTAGCAAGAATTCCGTCATCTCCGCGCAGCCTTTGGGCGAACAGGCAAACGGGCGGCCGCAATACTTGATTATGTTTGTGTGGAACAAGTGCAAGTCGCTTGTGATGAAAATCTTTTCCGGCGGATAGCCCAGCGTAAATTCTTCTTCTGTCAGCCGCTTGTAGTCCATAGCGGTTTTATTATACTGCAAGGGGGAACGGAATGCATTAAAGCGGCGCTTTAACCGTGAAATCCAAAACGGCGGAACGTTTTGGCCGGAAATCCAACAGAGCGGAGCGGGTTGGCCAAAGTCCAGAAGTGGAACTTCTGGTCGGAGGTACAGCAGAGCGAAGCGGGCTGTTGAAAAAGCAAAAGCGGGAAAAGGGAAACTTTTCGCTTTTGTCTTTTTCAGGGATAGGGTGCGGGAAAGGTCGCCTTTCCTGCTGGGGTAATCCAAAAGGGGCGTTTGCCCCTGTGGCGAGCGGCGGGGTGATGGCTTTGCTATCATCCCGTAGTGAGTTACGGTTTGAAAAACCGTAACTCACTACGCTAGAGCAAATTTAGTTGTACAATAGCTTGTTTTTGAAAAGCGAAATGTTTCCCTTTCTTTTTGAATGCAAACCTGTTTTTAGCGAGCCATATCATAGTTATTCTCTTTGTTTCTGAATTTTGCCCTAATATAGTCACGCCAGCATTTGACATTGAGCTTCTTGTAATTGTTCCCTAGGTCAATAAGTTCGTCGCCGGATTTCCCCTCCCATTCAGACAATTGTTGATTCGTCTTTAAGTATGCGTCTGTCAAACCGTGGTTAACTTCTACAGGTTTGCCATTGACCAAGCAAGTGAATTTCTTAAAAAGCATAGTGTGCCATTTTTCCTTTTCCTTTTGCTCCTTTTGAATGTCTTGTTTTAAAAGGTTTATGGCGGATGTCATCTCATCGGCTTTTTTCTTCACGGCGGCAGCAACTGCGCTTTGCTTTTCAATCTCAGCGTTCTGCTTTGCAACTTGCAAATTACGCTCGTGTTCATTTGAAAGCTTTTCGATTTCCTCTTTGTGGCTTTTTTTGAGCAGTTTTATCTGGCTAAAAAATTGCTTTGCTTTTGAAACAACAGCGTCAAATACAGGTTTTATCCTGAAATGATAAAGCAATGAGTTTTCATTTGAATCAGGCGCTGGCAAAGATGGAAAATCCGCATTCTCAAATTCATTGGAGCGTTTAAGACTGTCATACATATTAACTGCCTCTTGGGCTGCCGTTGTAACATGCTTTTCAAAATCCGCCTTTTCTTCGCTTAGAGCTTGCCGCTCATTTTTTAAGGCGGCTTCATTCTCCTTTTGTTTTTCTTCGGTTTTTGACAGTTCCAATGCCATTTGTTTTTGCCGCTCTTGTTCTTGATCCAGCTCTTTTTCTTTTTCAGACAACGCTTCATCCCTTTTTTTCAAGTCGGAACGTTTGTTTTTCTTTTTCTTGGTTCGATCGCCCGTAAGTTCAACTTCGCCGCGTTCCAAACCAAAGTGCTTAAAAACGCCTTCCCACATTATGTCCTGCAATTTGCTAAGCAAAGCTGGGCTCCCAGTCCAATGGCTGGCATTCAATTGGAGCTGGGAAATGGTTCTAAAGATGCCCTTTTCTTTTTCTTTGCGTGTTCTGCGCAGCATGCTTGTGGTGTTAAAAATTGGCAAAACAAACCAATGAGTGTGAACGGTCGTCTCATCAACATGAACCGTTCCCGCAAGAACATTTTCCTTTCCAAAAGTCTTGCACAATTGCTCGTAGGTCAGCTCAAAGAATTCGTTTTCACGCTCTTTTGGAATGGCGCCAGCGGTGGATGTGAACATACATTCGTAAATCCCAACCGCGTTTTTTGGCGGCTTGTATTTGTCTGTTGTGATTTCATTTATGCGATCTTTATATGCTTTCATCACCTCCTTAGCGGAGCCGAGAATAAATGATTTGTTCATTTTGGTTAGCTCAGGGTCAAAACTGTCATTTTTGAATTCTCTGAATGCATGTTTGAGCCTTCCCATTATTTCGCCGCCATCGCAAAGCTTTATTTTCTCTATTCTGAAAATTCCGTATTTGGGTTGTTCTTCCATATGCTAACTCCTGTCTTCGCTTTGGCCAATGATTTTTGAAAAATCAAATTCCTTTACAGTCAATGACATATTTGAATAATCAAGAGATTCTGTTAATTGCTTATACAAATCTTTAAGGCTGACATTGGAATTTAATTGAACGATTGCATATTGAATTCCTTCGGCAAACGCTTTTTCCTTAGCGGAAAGCTTGGTGTTTTTTTTACCGCGCAGTTGTTGAAAAACCTGATTAATCGATAGCTCGTTATTCTTAATCGCTTGTTTTTGCTCTTCAGTTGCATCTCTTAAGACGATACGAGCCTTTTCCACTGTTTTTGACGAGACGCCCAGCTTCTTGCCGATGATTTCACTGGCTTTTCCTTTCTCATTGCCGGAGTTGCCTTTGCCCTTTTCAAAATTTAATTGAGCGACGGCAGAAAGCAGAAAATCTCCCGATAAGTTTCTCCTTACAACCTGTTCCTTAAGAGCGAAGGCTTTTGCTTCTTCAATATTATTGAAGTGATGAATGATACAAGGGTACTTGGTGATGCCCACTTGCATGGCGCAATATCTACGAGTATGCCCGTCGATCAGATAGTTTTTTCCATTGTGTCTCCAAATATGCATCTCGTGGCCAGGCTTAATGCCTTCTGCCCTCATAGACTCTATCATTGGCTTTGTGACAGAATCATCCATCTTGAGCAAATTTTCAAACTCAGGAATAAGAACAATGTCCTCGATTCTCAAAGTCTTCTTTTGCGGAGCGTTTTTAATTTCTGCCGCCTTTTTGTTTATCGCATTCAAAAAATTTATTAACATAGTTTTCCTCCTAGAAAAATTGATAAAAAAGTTTTCCACCGCTTTTCAACAACAGGTATCAAATTGAATTTGATTTAGGTCTCAAAATAGAACAGTATGTATCCAGCGGACTTATCATTTTGAACCCCTATATCATAAATAAAGTTATGATAATAATAGTGCCCCTGTGTGGAAAAAAACGGTGGAAAACTAACGCCCTTGCTGCATCAGTGTCGTTCTACAATCTCCATGCTTGCCATGTAATGACAGTAATGTCGTGCTTTGCAATAACCATAAGGTACCTCTGTTTTTACCGCCAATTTTTTCTGGCAAAGAGACTTTAACATGCGCATCAAGGTTGACTTACTTAACCCCGTTAATCTCTTTAAGTAACGAAGGCTTCCAGTAAATTTCGATCCAGTTCGGGTGAACGAAAAAATTATCGCAAAGACTAAAATCTCGTTTCCCTTCAGTTTTAGTTCCCTCGGCATCCATTCATGGACGAGGAAGGTGCTGTCTCGCTTTGGGCGTCGACTAGGCGGTTTGATCATCTTGTTTCTCCTCAGTGTTGTGCTTTTTTGCATTGACATTGCAATTCTTCCGTTCGGTAGTAGTAATCGAGTAGGCGGCAATGCGTCCATCATGGAACTTGAGAGAGATAACAATCTCCCCAAATTTCATCTGCTTGTTCTCAACAGCCTTCTTGATGTTGAAGAAAATGGTATCGTTCATTCCGCGCCTCCTTCCCTGTGGGAAAGTATGAAACGCATTACATCGTCCCGAAGAAAAAATGTGTGGCGGCCAATACGAATGCGTTTTAGCGTCTTGTAAGTTTCTGATGAATCGAGACTGCTCATGCCGATGTGAAGAATGTCGCAGACAGACTTGCGCGAAAGCAATGTGCTTTCGTCTATTATTAAATTTGGTTTTTGCGTGGATGCCATCTTGCATCTCCTTTTATCAGCGGCTTAATAGGAATTTAAACTGCTGATTGATTGGTTTTGGATAACTCCAACGGAGTTCAATCAAGCTTGATGGCGGTATTGTAGTTTGCAGATATAGGTAGTTGTCTATGGGTAGAATAGGTAGTTTAAACTACCTATTGGTTGTCTCTTATTTCATTGAACAATGGAATGGTGTGTTCTTTGACATATTCTTTATTGTGTATTTTGGAATATTTGTATTTTTGCTTTGGGTTTCGTGTATAATTACTAAAGATATCACTGTACAAATCATAAGTCGGGTTGTCGCATTTGCAGGCATAGCAAAATAATGTTATTATTTCTGTCTTGAAATTTTTTATGATTGTGTAAAGTCCGTTTGATTTATCCTTATTTTTGATAATCATGCCACTTTCTTCCAAATAGTCAAAGACTTTATTTGAAATATCATGTGTTTCAAAAAATTTTGTTATGAATGGGTGTGTTGCTCCATCTTCTTGAATTTGTTGTGCGGGTATTACATTTATTAATAGCATTGCCTCTGTTATCTGCTCTGAAAGTGTTTTTATGTCTTTAACCATTTCATTGTAATACTCTTCATTGTATTTGATGCGATAATAGTCATAAGTATCTATTTTGGGGATGAATCCTTTATAATTGCCTATGAAATAGGAATACAGTCTTTCCTCTATTACAAAAAACGAAGACCCCGTATTTGAAAAATAATTTGCTGTTGTAAAATAATTGCTAAATTCTTTGCAAAACTGTGGCAATAGCTCTGAGCACATATGTCTATAAATGTCTAGTTCTTTTACATTTGTGAAAGAATAATTTAGATTAAATTTATCGATTTCATTTTTATCCTGGTTATCAGTTCTTTTTAAGTCAGCAACGGATTTTTCTTTATTCATGATCCAATCTGATAGCCAAGTCGGGGTAATATTAAATCTCAATAAATCTTTGCAAGCCGAAAGGACTTCCTTCCCATGAACCATTTCTATATAATGATTTTTTTCGTTGTCAAAGAGTGTAATTGAAGTCCCTTCCATGAGAATGGTGTCTTTGCTTTGTTCCTTCTGTATTAGAATCTCTTTTTGTTTTATTAATTTGACAAGAAGAAATAACTGTTCCAAATATGCTAATATCCCTTTAGCTTTCAAAAAATAATTGAGCAGTTTTTCTTTTTCTTTGCAATTGTGAATCAATTCAATCGGAAGATATGAATATTTTTCTGTTGTTTTTGGAATTTCTGTGTCGCTGGAGAATGATGTTATTTCACTATTTTTATTCGTAGAAACTAGCTCTATCATATTAGTTATTTCCTAATGTCAGATTGTAGTGAAATGTTTTTCAATGCAATCAATAGGGCCTGATTGAAACGATTCAACCTCATTTACCTTTAAAATAGATTCTTATGCTCGTTGTGTCAATATGCTTTGTATTAAACATCCGTAATTTCTTCAGACTTTTCCAAGATTGGAAGGAATATCTTTTCTTGGGCTTTTTCCAATTTTTCCAAGGCTCGTTCAGTTTCAATATGCTCGGCGTAGTGGTCAAGCATGAATTCTGTTTTGTGGCCGCTGCCCGCCATGACGACTCTTTTGTCTTGGATTAGGTCGCTCACTCGCGAGCACCATAAGTGACGCCAGGCATGGAAACAAATTTCCTTGGGGTTTGAATAACCTATTGCAGCTAAAGCTCTTTGAAGGTATTTAAGCCAATTTTTTGGATCTGTAGGTTGGCTTGGTTTTAGTCCGTAAAAAACAAATCCTTCGATGCCTTCGTTGTGTGGGTTCAGATTCGCTTGCGTCAAAAGCATTTCCCTTAACTGTTGCGGAATTTTAATTTCACGGCATTCATTTGTTTTTGTTTCTTTAAGCCCTTCAAAATGCGACCAAGAATGACGTATGTATATTCTATCCGCTCCAATGTCTTCAAGACGGAGGGCGGCGATTTCTCCCTGCCGCATTCCGGTGTAAAAGGCAAGCATATTGGCGAGTTTTGCCGAATCATTTTCCCATTCCGCGCAAAAGACTTCCATTGCTTGTTCAAGCGTAAGAACCTTTCGCTTTTTTGATTTTGACGAGCACTTGATAATACCGTCATAGCAGTTGTTGTTAGTCAGTCCATGAAAGAACGCCCACTTCAATGGAATCGTTATTGAGCTTACTATTGAGTTTATTGTTTTTGGAGCGAGTTCTGATACGGACTCATGGTTGAAGATTTGGCATATGTCGTCGCGCGTTATTTCTCCAACCGATTTGCCGCCAAGCAAGGGATACCAATATGTCTTCAGCCTTGTCATGAGCGCCACGCAGTAATCGCGGTGTATTGATTGTCCGCGTAGCTTTTTTTCTCTGACATAAGGCGATTTGTCAAAGTCCCAAAACTCTTCCAAGAATTCCTCGATTGCCTTGCTTTGAGGCGTGTTTTCCATGACAAAGGATTTGATTAGTTTTCTTTCTTGAAGTATTTGGCCGATCTTTAAAACATCTTCCGGTTGAAAGTCGTAATTCCGAACGCAATTAAAGAAATTGATTTTATCAACATTGGTGTTGCTTTTCTTTTTGCCATTTGTCCTTTCAGGAATGTTGCCGGATACAATCCATTCCATTACTTTTCGTTCCGCGGCCGCGCGGTCCTTGCAGCCTGTGCTTTTCTTGTTCGCGCGCGTTCCGTCAGGCAAAAGTATTTCTGCGTAATAGAATCCGTTTGGGGTCTTGTAAATTAAATAGGGCTTAGCCATGAGTACCACCTTTCAGACGTTGAAGCCTGATTACGGAAAATGTCTCCGTAAAACCAGTGATTTTGTCTCACGCTAAGCCCTACTTGATTGGGTTTAGTAGTGTGCTAAATCTTTGTAACACAAACATTTAGCAAGTTAGCAGGGGAGGGACTTGGCTTTCAGTCGCGAACGTCGTGTTCGCTCCTTCCAGCCCGCCGTCGCTCGCTTTCGGGCGCGTCCTTGCGCCCTTTTCGGCTGCCGCCGCGCTCGCTTTGGTTCAAGTCCTTGTTGTGTGAAAAATAATATTTGGATAAAAAAAGACGCTCTCAAAAACGAGAACGTCTTTTCTTTAGCAGGGGAGGGACTTGAACCCCCGGCCTTCGGGTTATGAGCCCGACGAGCTTCCAACTGCTCCACCCTGCGTCGTAAGTCCGTTAATATTAGCGGTTATGGCTCTTTTTGTCAAGGGG
>JAILDQ010000181.1 GCA_024689365.1 Treponema sp.
AGGCCAATGTTGAAAATCAAGCGCATCCAGTAAATGTACTGGGCGGCCATGCCGGCGGCGGCGCGCCAGTCAACGGCTTGGACTGGCCATTCGCGCTTGGCAAATTCCCGATTGAGCCTTCTGATTGCAAAACGGGCTGGAACTCCGCTGTTGACAGAACAGACTATGTAATTCCAAATAGTTTCTTCCGTTACAGTTTGAGAGGGCTCGACAACTTGCGCCGCCGCTTCTTGGGCTTGCGTTTCTTCTTCAAAGGCAAAGCCTTCCGTTTCAAAGTCTTCGCTTTCGCCGAACAAATCGTCAATTCCGCCTTCGTCAAGATTTTCAAGCAAGCCTGAATTTTCTTGAGTGAACATGCTGGGATCGATTTCTGTTGAGTTCAATCCTATAAGAGGCCTTAGAACATCGGGATTTATCAAAACTATTTTGTCCTGCAAATCGTTGTGGACCGCGTATTCGTAAATCGCGCTCAAAGTGGCGGCCCGCAAAGTGTATGAAGAGCCGGTGAAAGCGGCGAGCTGAATTTGGTCTCCAACCTTCAACGAAACTCCGCATTCCTCTTTGATTTTTTGAAGCATTATTTTTGAAAGCATCAAGGAATTGTCGTCGTCGCCATAAGGCTGGCCTTCAATGATTTTTATTCCAGGCATCAAGTCAACGTATTCCTTTGCGTCAACGCCAAAGAAATAGGCGGCAAAATTATTGTCGTCAAAGCGAAGTGCGGCCTGGCCTGTAATTTGCGGAACAGCCTTTCCAACCCATTCTGAATCAGACACGTAAGAATAAATGTCGCTGTAAGGAATCAACTGGGGCAATTCGCTTAAATTTCCAGTGATTGGAGTTTCGTCTCCAAACAAGCTCATAGGAAATTGCGCCTTTGGCCGAATCACAAGGTCGCCCGTAAAATTTTGGCTGAAAGTTTTTTCAATGCCGGATTTTGTTCCGTCAAAAACAGCGTTGGCCATAACCAAAGCCGCGATTGAAAAAGCGATGAACAGAATTATGACCAAAGAACTTTTGCGCGAAATTATATTTTTAAACGCAAATTTTAGCGTAAACATAGGTCATTTATTATAGTAAATTCCGCGCTTTTAATCAACAAGTCAGGCCCAAACAAGCCAAAGAAGAACGGCTCCGGCGGCGGTCGTCAAAATGGTGAAGGGGCCGCCTAGTTTTAGCCAGCCGATAAAATCCATCGGATATCCTTCCTTTTTAACAATGCCCATAGACACAACGTTGGCGCTGGCGCCGTACGGAGTCAGATTTCCACCCAAGCAAGAACCGACCAAAAGCGCGAACATATATAATTCTGGAGCGCTGCCAACCGATTTTGCCAAGCTCGCGGCTACAGGAAGCATTACGATAATATATGGAACGTTATCAATAAAGCCGGACAGAATTATTGAAACCAGCAAAATCAAGACAAAGGCGCCCACTTTGCTTCCCCTTGTGCATTTGGACAAAAAAGAGGCAAAGTCGGCAAGAAGGCCGGATTCGCTCATGGCGCCGACTACAACAAAAACTCCGATAAGGAAGAAAATTGTTTCCCAGTCAAGGCTTTTGACCAAATCCCAGATTTCTCTCCAGCTTTTATGCTGAAAAAAGCGGTGCCAAAGGATTCCTATCAATCCCAAAGCAAAAACATACGAGCCGCTCGCATAAGGAAATTCAATTTTTAAAAATGAAATTGCGGCCAAGCCAAAAATCATCAAAAGCAAAAGCGCGGTTGGAAACATGGAAATGACCGCTGTTTTTTCAGACTGAATTTGCCCGTTGGCCTTTCTGAAAATAAAATAAAAGAAAATGCAGCCGGCCAAAAGTCCCGCTTGAATGAAGAAGAAAATCGATATCTTTCCCTCTCTAATAAAAAAGTCGTTGAAATTGAAGCCAGCGTAAGAAGCGAAAATCATCGACGGCGGGTCGCCGACCAAAGTCGCGGTTCCCTCGAGGTTTGACATCACCGCCAAACCCACCATGAAATTCACAGGCTTTATTCCAAGCTTTTTGCACATTGCCAAAGCGATTGGCGCCATAACTAAAACCGTCGCGACATTTTCCACAAAGATTGAAATGATTCCGGTCATTGCCAAAATCAATACAATCGCAATTCCTGTGTTCGGAGCAAAATCAATGATTGAGTCAGCCACTCGCGCCGGCGCCCTTGAATAAATGAAAAGCGCGGCGATTGCCATAGAGCCGACATAAATCATAAGGACGTTCCAATTTATCAAATCAACGGCGCTGTGGGTCAAGGCAAAGAAATGGCCGCTTCCTTCAAAAACGCTGGTTGGAAAAATCGTTCCAAGCGCGATGGCGATTGCGGCCGCGGCCAAAGACCAAATGATTTTCTTGTCCTGAAAAGCGATCACCAGCGCGTACATCAAAAGCGCCAATGCTAAAATAACATACTTCATTTTGTTATGTCCCTTCCAAAATATTTTAACGAAATGGCCGTCAAGGTTCCGTCAGCTTTCAGCTCCTTAAAGATTCCGTTTATCTCTTGAATCAATGAATAATTTTTGAAGGTTTTTTTTGTCGGAACTCCAATGGGAATCGGCGTGTCTATTTTGTCAACAATTTTTAGAGGGGCGGACGGATTGGAATTCAAGTAGTCAAAAAAACTTGCGTCCGCGTTAATCGTGGACTCTGCCCTTCCCTCTGCCACCAATTTCATTTCTTCTTCCAAAGAATCAATGGCGATTGTAAAGGCGCCGTGATCTTCGCCTATCTTGCAATAATTGCTTTCCAAAGCGTTTGCGCAGCTTCTGCCCTTTAAGTCTGCAAAAGATTTTATGGTGTCATTGTCCTTGTGAACAATCAAAACAGTGCATTCAGAGCAATAAGGATTTGAAAAATAAAAGTTCCCTTCCCTTTCAGCAGTAATGGCCACCCCGTTAAAGGCTACGTCATAGATGCCGCTTTCTACGCCAGGCAAGATTCTTTCCCATACGACTTCCACAAATCTTGGACGAACTCCAATTCTTTCGCAAACAGCTTCCGCAACCTCCACGTCAAAGCCAATCAACTCGCCTTTGTCATTGTGAAAAGACCATGGCGCCCAAACGCCTTCAATCGCGATGTTCATCTCGCCTTTAGCCTTTATTTGGTCCAGCAAAGTGTTTTTTTGCATGCCCTTGCACGAAGCAAGAAAAAAACTAAGCGCAGCGATTGCTAAAATCAAACTTTTTTTCATTTTTTCTCCCAATTATTTCCAAATGGAAACCACTTTTCAACGCATACTATTTTTTCCCTAAGTAGAAAATTTATTTGAAGCCGATTTATATTTCAGCTCTTGGTTTTTAATGCTGACAACGGTTTCGCTCGCGACGGATTTTGTGACAAAGGTGTTTCCGCCGATTACGGAATTGCTTCCGATAACCGTGTCACCGCCCAAAATCGACGCGCCAGAATAAATCGTAACGTTGTCCTCAATCGTTGGATGGCGCTTGACGCCTTTTAATTGCTGGCCTCCGTTTGTGCTCAAGGCGCCCAGGGTAACTCCTTGGTAAACCTTAACGTGGTCGCCAATAACGGTCGTCTCGCCGATAACGATTCCTGTTCCATGGTCGATGAAAAAATACTTTCCCAAAACGGCGCCGGGATGAATGTCGATTCCGGTGCGGCTGTGGGCGTATTCCGTCATTATTCTAGGAATCAAAGGCACGCCCAAAACAAAAAGCTCGTGCGCCAATCGGTTTACTGTAATCGCGAAAAATCCGGGATAAGACAAAATGATTTCTGTCTTGTCAAAAGCGGCGGGGTCTCCGTCAAAGGCCGCTTGCAAATCGGTTTCCAAAAGTTCCCTGACGCGGGGCAGCCTGTCAAAAAATTCATGGGTGACAAAAAGAGCGCGCTCGCGCAAGCCGGACTCGGAACGTCCTTGATTTTCAGGAACTTTTTTTAAAGCTAAAAAAACTTGCTTGTTCAAGGCCAGCATTACTTCCCGACACAATACGGAAATGTAATTTTCCAAATCGCTGACCTTGTATTCGCGTTCGCGGAAAAAGCCTGGAAAAAGGATCTTAAAGAATTTCTCTATCAAGCTCTGAATCAAAACAAGGTCAAGCTCAACCTCGTCGTCAGTCTTGTTGATGAAAAACCCTTCCTTTTTGTAATGCTCTATGATTCCGCGAATTGAGCGACTTTCAAGCTGTTCGTTACTATCCGCCATTCTTATAGAATAGCGCATAACGCATTATTTTTCTAGTCTATTGACCAAGAAAGGAATGGCTTTTTCAAATTTAACGCCATAGAAGTGGCTGTCGTCGCCAAGAGTCTTTTTCATTGACTCAACGACAAAGTCGGCCGCTATGGAAGCTGAATCCAACAAAGTCTTTCCCCTCATAAGGGCGCCGGCAAAAGCGGACGCGTAAACGTCTCCGGTTCCGTGCATTGCGGCAGGCAAGCGCTCGTTAAAATAATAATCGATTTTCTTTCCGTCAGAAACAGCGACGCCCAATTTTGAAGGCTCAAAGCTTACGCCTGTAAGAATCACGTTTTTGGCGCCCATCTTGTGAAGGCCCGCGATTGTTTTTTCAATGTAGCTTTTGTCGTAGCCGCTTTCGATGTATTCCTGGCCAAGAAGCAAGCTGGCTTCCGTAATGTTTGGAAGAAGGTAGTCGGCGACAGAGGCAAGCTTCGCCATTTCTTTCGGAAAGTCCGAATCAAAGCCTGCGTAAAGCTTTCCGTTGTCGGCCATGGCCGGGTCAACGATTTTCACGGCGTTTGCCCTTGCGGCTTTTTTGAAGATGTCCAAAATATATGGAATCTGCGACTTTGAAACGTAGCCAGTGTAAAAGGCGTCAAAATCAATTTTTTCCTTAAGCCACTGGTCAAGAATTTTTGGCATCTCTTCGGTCAAATCGCAAAAAGTCCAAGCGCTGAATCCTTTTCCAGTGTGGTTTGAAAGAACCGAGCTTGGCAAAATTGCGGTCTCTATTCCGCAAGCGCTGACTATTGGAAGCGCCACCGTAAGGGAGCATTGTCCAACGCATGAAACGTCTTGAATTGTAAGAAGTCTGTGATCCTGAGCCATATTGTTCTCCTATTTTTGTATTGAAAGTCTAGCAAAAAACTGGTATCATTCATATACCCAATTTTAATTTATTTTTATAATGCCAGATGATAACGATAGATTTTAGCAAAAGAAAGAATCAAGGCCTCTCGGATTTTTTATACCAATCCATAAAAAGGCAAATCGTTTCAAAAAACCTTTTGGCCGACGAACGACTTCCTTCCCGCCGCGCTCTGGCGCAAAACTTGCGCGTGAGCGAAATAACAGTTCAAAACGCGTATTCAAGGCTTATAAGCGAAGGCTACATTTATTCCGAAGAAAAACGGGGATACTTTGTCCAGGGCCTTTCCTTGCAAAACGAGGATTTTTTCCCAAAAGGCTCAAAGAATTTTCCGCAAGAATCCGCTCCGGCGGAAGAAAAAAAGGAGAGAAAATGGCTGGCGGACTTTAAGAACAATTCCACAAACTTTGAGAAATTTCCTTTTAGCCTTTGGGCCCGCCTCATGCGGCAAGTTTTAAATTCCGGCGACGAACGCTTGCTTCAAAAATCCCCGAGCGGCGGCGCGCTTGAATTGCGAAAAGCCATTTCTGGATACTTGCGCCGCTTTAGAATGATTGACGCCAGCGCCGACCAAATAATAATCGGAGCGGGAACGGATTTTTTTTACACGCAACTCGTTCATTTTTTTGGAACGGACAAAACATACGCGGTTGAAAATCCAGGCTACCTTCAATTGTCGTCAATCGCAAAACTCTGCGGCGCAAGATGCCGTCCTGTCGGCGTGGACAAAAACGGAATAAAAGTTGACAAACTAAAAAACGCCCAAATCGTTCACGTTTCGCCGCTCCACCATTTTCCGACAGGAATCGTAATGCCCTACGCGCGCCGCTTTGAATTGTTGGAATGGGCTTCCAGCGAAAAGGAAAATCGCTTTATAATCGAAGACGATTACGACAGCGAATTCAGGTTCAACGCAAAGCCGATTGAGCCTCTTTTCAGCGCGGCGAGAGAGTCCCAAAAAGCCAAGGGCCGCGTGATTTACATAAACACCTTTTCAAAAACTTTGGCGCCTTCCATAAGAATTTCCTACATGATTTTGCCAAAAGATTTGGCTGAAGACTTCAACAAAAAAAACGGCTTTTACTCTTGTCCTGTTTCATCCTTTGAACAACTAACGCTCGCCCGCTTTATAAACGAAGGCCATTACGAAAAGCATTTGACAAAAATGAAAAACTATTACCGAAACCTGCGAAACGATTTGATTCACGCGCTCGCTTCAAGCCGCCTTGCAAAAAAAACTCGGATACTGGAAGCGGACGCGGGCTTGCATTTCATTCTAAGGATTGATTCAAGTTTAAGCGGAAAAGAATTGCAAGAGCGCCTTTGCGTCCAAGGAATCAATGTTGCCTTGCTAAGCGATTTTTATTACAATAAAACCAGAGAAGAAAAAGCGCAAAAAGACTTTGTCATAAATTATTCGGGAATTCAAAAAAACAAAATCGCGCGAATCGTTCAAAAAATGGAGGCGGCGCTTTGCTAAGATTTCAAATTCTTTTTCAAGACCAAAACATTGCCGTAATAGCAAAAGGCCCGTCGCTTTTGAGCGTTCCCTACCCAGGATGCCGCGCGAAAACCGCGCTGTCATTGTTGGAAGACGCAATGAGAAAACGCGGAACTTATTCTTCAAAACACAGGCCTTTTGCCGTTCACCGCTTGGACAAAGAAACCAGCGGCGTCATGATGTTCGCCCTTAACGAGCGGGCGCAAAAAACGATTATGGACAAGTGGCAGCAAATAGTCACTGAACGCATTTACCGCGCGGTCGCCGAAAATCCTCGCGGCAAAAAAAATCCTTTGCCAGAAAGCGGAACAATCGACAGCCCTTTGGCTTACAACGCCTACAACGTGGCTTTTGTTCCAAAGCCCGGCTCAAAATTCAAAACGATTCCGGCAAGAACAAATTACAAAATCATCAAACGCTCAAAGGACTTCACCTTGTTTGAACTGTCTTTGGACACTGGCCGCAAAAACCAAATAAGGGCTCACTTGGCGAGTCTCGGATATCCTTTGACTGGCGACAAAAATTATCGGGCCAAGACAAACCGCTTTAACCGCCTGGCCCTTCACGCGCGAACCTTGGAATTCGTTCATCCTTGGACAAAAGAAAAAACGCGCTTTGAAATTCCAGAGCCAAAGGAATGGGAAGAGATATAAAAAAATCCCGCGACAAGCGCGGGATTTTAAAGCGAAAGATTTTTGTCAAATCTTGTAGCTCTTGATTAAATCCAAAACTTTTTTGTTAAGCTCGCTGTTCTTCGCAGACTCTTCAGTTGATTTTAGCGCCTCTTGCAAAATTTCTCCGATAGAGTTTTTGATGCTCGCGGTAAGAATTGTAATTTCGCTTGCGGAAGTCCTTAGCTCGTCCATGCGCGAGAAAACGTTTGAGCTTTCGTTTTCCATTTCTTTGCTGGCGTCTTGAATTGATTGCGACGAAGAATCGATGACGTTCATTGACTCAAGCAAATTCTTCGCGCCCTCTTGCTGCTCGTCGACGCTCCCCAAAACTTCAGAAAGCATTGATTGGATTTCTCCGATTTTTGTGTCGAGGCTTTGGAAGGAAGACAAAGAAAGTTTTGAAGCGTCGACAATTCCCGTAATCGCTTCTGTGATGGACTTAATCAAATCGCCGATGCTCTTTGACTGCTTGGCGGAACTTTCGGCCAAAGACCTGATTTCTCCGGCAACTACGGCAAAGCCCTTTCCAGCGTCTCCAGCGTGAGCGGCCTCGATTGAAGCGTTCATCGCGAGCAAGTTTGTTTGGCTTGCGATGCTGCGGATGACGGAGTTGGCTTCCTTAAGCCTTCCGGCTTGCGCTTGAATCTCGCCAACCTTGTCTACAACAGTCATTTGGTCTTTTTGGCCGGCCTTTGAATCGCTTACCAACTGCTCGTACTTTTGCGAAATCTTGTTTACGTTTTGGTCAACGCTTTGAATGTTTGCGGAAATTTCGGTGACGCTTGAAGAAACCTCGCTGATGGCTGTGGCTTGAGTTCCGATTCGAGAAGACAAAATTTGAATCGCCTTGCTCACGTTCGAACCGCTTTCGGCCACAAAGTCCATCGTTTCGTTTTGCGACTTGGCGCGGGTATTGATTTCCTCAACCCTTTCCGTCGTTCTTTGAACGTCGCTGATTGTCGATTGAGTCTGGCCCTTGATTTCAGTTCCTGAATAAACAAGGCCCGCGACGGCTTCCTTGATAGAGCTAAACATTTTTGAAAGGCATTCGGTAAGACTGTTGCAGCTTTCAATCAATTCGCCGATTTCATCCTTTGACTTTACGGGAATCTTTTGCGACAAGTCGGCCTTTCCAACCGCGATGTCGCCAATTTCGACCGTGACTTTTTTAATCCGCCCGAACAAAACGCGCAAGGCGAAGTTCACGATTAAGACAGTCGCCGCTATCAGCAAGACAGAAATAACCGTAATGAAAATTATCAATTTTCTGATTGAAGCCCTCAAGGCCGTAACGTCGTAGTCAGCCGCGACAAAACCAATCGCCTTGCCGTTTTCCATTATTGGAGAAAAAACCGTGATGAGCCAGCCCCAGCCTTCTTGTTTTTTCATCGAGCTTGCCTGGGTTTTTCCAGAGCTCATCGCAAGCAAAGCGGGCTCGCCGTAATTGTCCTTTGTTTCCAAAGTTCCAATCGGAGAAAAATCGTCTTCGTTGCTGGGATCGCAAGAGCCGTCAATGACGTACATATACTCTTTGTCGTTGGCGGGAATCATTGTGTAAAAATATTTTGCGGAAGACGCTTCCTTCATGGAAAGCATTTCTTCGCGCAGCATATTGTAACGCAATGAATCAGGATTGCAATCCTCCGCAACCTTTTTAAAATTGTCAATTCTTAGGTTTAAGTATTTCGCTCCATGCTCAACCAGGGGAGTTCCATCGGCCACAAAAGTGTCAACGCAAATCTGAATTGTCTCTCTTATAGACAAAACCGAAAACAAAATTATGGCCGCCGCGAAAAACGCGGAAATGAACAGGGTATATTTCACCCTCAATGAAAGTGTCTTCATAAATTAAAATTATATATCTCAAAATTGACTTTTTCAAGTTTTTTTTTAATAATATTGTCAATGATAAACCCGAACAAACTTTTTCAACTTAGCGGCGGCCAGCAAAGAAGAAAATTGGCGCTTTGCTTTGGAGCCTTGGAACGCGACATTTTAGGAATCGCGGAAAAAGGCTGCGAATATAATTTCTCCACAATGACAAGGGCGGACTACATAAAGGCCCTTTGCCGCGTCTTTTTGCAAGACCCAAAAATCTCGCCGCAAGCCGCTCAAAAAATTTCCGATATCCTTGACAAAGAACCCCTTGACGAACATCTAGCCTGCAATTTGGCCCGCAACGAATTGCTTTCGATAATCGGAACTTTTCCCGCCGAATGGGATTTAATCATCGCGCCTCATCCGAACGCAAAAAAAGAAGGCGAGGTCGAAAAAAGAAATTTCTTTCCGGGACTTTCGGTTTACGCGGAAGACATCCGCTCGCCCTTCAATCTTGGCTCCATCTTTAGAACGGCGGAAGCGATGGGCGCCCAAAAAGTCTATCTTTCTCCAGGCTGCTGCAACCCCGAGCACCCCCGCGCGCAAAGAAGCGGAATGGGCTGCGTCCAAACTATGGGTTGGGAACGAGCCAGCCTTGACGATTTGAAAGAAGAAAATATTTTTGTCTTGGAAACAGGCGGAACGCCCATCGATGAATTTGAATTTCCAAAAAGCGGAGTTTGCGTTATCGGCTCGGAAGAGTTGGGAGTCAGCCCGCAAGCGCTGGCAAAGGCAAATTGCGGCCGAGTGACGATTCCGATGAAGGGCCTGAAAGCCTCTCTAAACGTTGGCGTAGCCTTTGGAATCCTAATGCAAAAATGGGTTGAAAGCCTTTCGTAGGCTTCACGCGCTTTAGTCGTCGCTTTCTTCTTGCTTTTTAAAGGCGTCGAGCAATTGGTCCGAAACCTTTTTAAACTGGCCTTCGTTGTTCAACTTGAATTCCTTTAGAACGTCAACGTCGATTTGATAAAAGGCCACTTCTTCCTTTTGGTAGTGGGTCATCAAGTCGGCCAAGTAAACCACAGAAACCAATTTCTTAACCTCTGCGGGAGCGCTGTCAGGAGCGTGGTGGAAGCGAATCGCGCCTATAATCACGTCCGGGAAATTCCATTTTTCAGCGACGCGGGCTCCGATTTCGGCGTGGTTTACGCCGGCCAAAAGCTTTTCAAAAAGTTCCGGGGAAATGTTCTTTTCAGCGCACATTTTGCGGACGCCGTTTATGAAATCCGGATGGCTTGTTTCAAAAATGATTTTTCCCATGTCGTGAAGAAGGCCGCAAACATAGGCGTCCTCGATTACGTTTCTGTTGCCGGTAAAAAAGTTCCTAGCCAAATTGTAGGAGTAAAAGGCGACTTGATAGGCGTGAGTCCACAAGTCTTCCTTTCCGCCGCCAGTTTTCGCGAAGGACTGAACCGCTCCGATAGAAAAAAGCAAGTTCTTGATTCCGCGCAAACCGACAAGCTTTACAGCGTCGTAAATGCTTGAGCAAGGGCTTGCCAAAGCGAAGGCCGCGGAGTTTACCATTTTCAAAAGCTCGGCGCTTAGAGAAACGTCGTTTGAAATCTGCATGGCGATGTCGCTCATCTTTGAATCAGGGTCGCTCAAAAGGCGGTTGATTGCCGTGATGTTCTCAGGGAACTGAGGAAGCTCTTCGATGACCTTTACAAATTCTTCCGAAATAAAATCGATTTCCTGCTGGGTCTTTGGATTGAGCGGAAGAATGATGCGGGTAATTGTCTCGCCGTTTTCGCAAAGGACTTGAAAGTTTTCTTCAGTCAAGCCAATTTTTTCCAACATCAAAATCATGATTACAAGGCCAAGGCCCGCGCCTTCGGAGTTGTCAAGGATTTGGTCCAAGGCTTGTTCGATTGAAGTGTATTGCTGGGCCCTCGAAAGCTTGTCGTGAATGCGCTTGTATTCAAAAACCGTCAAGTCTGAATTGTTGCGAACTTCTATCTTTATTTTGTTGTTGCGGAATTGAAGAATCAAGCGGACATAAAGGCCGGCCTTTTTTTGCAGGCTAAGAAAATAATTTATGTCGTCAAGGGTGTCGTTTTTAAACGTCTTCATTCCAAGGTCGTAATCGGCCTGGTTTGTTATGTCAAGTTTTTTGAATTTAAAGTAAACGCGCTTTGTGTTCGCCTTTTTGGAATTGGTGATCAATTCGCTCAAGCAATAGGAGAGATATTCAATCATTTGGTTTTGATTCAACTCTTCCAAGAAAACGCGCAAAATGTCGTTCATATAAACTTCCATTTCGTGAGGAAGTGTATACGTTGTAAGAGAAAGCGGAATTCCTGCGTTTATAGCGGTACGGACTTTGTTTCTGTCAACCTCAACCCTTTTAGCTTGCGCTTCCGCCATTGTTCACTCCAAATAAAATTATCAAAAAATTATATCACAACAATCCTTCTTTTTCAAGGGAGAAAGCCTGAGAAGCGCAATTATAACAAAGCATACATTCCGAATCATAGATAACGAAAGCGCGGGCGCGCAGTTGAATTTCTTGCATAACTTTGCTATAATAATAGAATGATTTTAAGATTGCTTTTTATGATCGCGATGCTTTGCGTAATTGCGGTTTTTAGCGGCTTTAATTTGGACAACCGTTGCAATATTTGGATTTTTGGAAAAATCTTCAACAACGTTCCGATTTTCTTGACAGTTTTGCTTTCATTTGCGGCTGGAATCATTGTAAGCCTCCCCGCGATTTTTCTCAGAAAAGAAAAAAAGCTCACTGTGGAACAAGCCAGGGCTCTTGCCGAACGATTGGAGCAAGAACAAAAGAAGCAGTTGGAAAAACAATTGTCGCGCCAAAAAAAATTGCAGGAAGCGAAGGAAAAAGCGCAAAGGGTCTTCAACAAAGAAGCGGCCTTGCCCAAAAAAGAGGCTGAACCCAAAAAAGAAGAAGACTCAAAAACAAGCAAGCAGGAAAAGAAATGAAGCGCGCCGCTTTTTCATTGGCCGCGATTTTTTGCGCCGCCCTTGCCTTTGGACAAAATTCCGCAAAGGAAATAAGCCAAAAAGCGCTTGAGTATTCCAGCGCGGGCGAATCGGTTGACTATCTAAAAAAAATGATTCCCCAACAAAAAGAAGCGTCGCAAAAGCGCTCCCTCTTGGCCTTTTTGGGCTCTTTGCAAGAACAGCTTGGCTCATACAAAGACGCTTCTGATTCTTACGCTAAAGCCGCAGGCATCTCCGCGCCCGACGCTGAGGGAATGCAAAAGAAGACAAGCCCGCAATTGGTCTTGGACGCAGTTCGATGTTCCCTTTGTTCAGGCGATTGCGCGACCGCTGACAGCTACTTGAATTCAGCCGTGCGAAATTCCCAGGACGCGACAGTCCAAGCTTACATAAAATTGTATGAAGTTTGGAGCAAGCTTTGCAAAATTCAATCCAATTCTGAATTGGAAGAGAGCGTCGCGCTTTTAAAGGCTTACTCAGAATTTTCTTCAATGAAAGCGGTTCAGCCTTCAGTCTTGCTCACCCTTTGGTACGTGACGGGAACTGAAAGCTACGGAAAAAGATTGAGGCAGGAATTTCCAAAAAGCCCAGAAGCGGCGATTGTAAGCGGAAGCGTTCAAATGACGCCGGCTCCCTTTTGGTACTTTATGCCAAAAAAAGGAAACGCCCTTGAAGCCGCCGCCACAAACGCCGCCGAGTCTCAAAGCATTGTAATAGAAAAATCAGATTCCGAACAAAGCGACGAGGGCGATGAAAAAGTCAAAAAGCAACAGCTGGGCCTTTTCAAGAACCGCGACAACGCGCAAAACCTTTGCGACCGTTTGAAAGAAAAAGGCTTTAAGCCGTACATCACCGAAGAAACTCGGCCAAGCGGAACCACCTACTATATAGTTGTGGTTGACGAAAACGCGCAAGGCAATATCGGAGACCAACTAAGAAGCGCGGGCTTTGAATGCTATCCAGTTTTTTAAGCCGCCGCTTGCAAGAATCGCCATCTTGAAAAATTTTCAGGATGACAATCAGTTCATGGAAATTTATTTTTGAGGTAATATATTATGGGTGAAAAAAGAGATCCATTGCTCTGCCATTGGGCCGACCAAATGGCTGACAAAATCATCAACGAAAAAGGCGAGCGCGACTCATACACTTGCGCTTCGGGAATCACGCCGAGCGGAACCGTTCACTTGGGAAACTTCCGCGAAATCATAACCGTAGACTTGGTTGTCCGCGCCCTTAGAGACCGCGGCAAGAACGTTCGCTTCATTTATTCTTGGGACGACTACGACGTGTTCCGCAAAGTTCCGGCAAACATGCCAGAGCCGGAAACGCTCGAAAAATACTTGCGCTACCCGATTACAATGGTTCCAGACACTACAGGCCGCAACGAAAATTACGCGCGCCACCACGAGGTTGACATTGAAAGCCAGCTTCCCCGCGTTGGAATCGCGCCGGAATTCTTGTACCAGGCCAGCCGCTACCGCGCGAACCGCTACGCCGAAGGAATGAAGAAAGCCTTGCAAAACAAGGAGCTCATCAAGGAATGCCTTAACGAATACCGCGACGAACAGCACAAGATGAAGCCCGAAGACGTTTACTGGCCCGTTTCGATTTTCTGCGGAAAGTGCAACAAGGACACGACGACAATCACAGGCTACGACGGAGAATACGGCCTCACTTACAAGTGCGAGTGCGGCTGCGAAGAAACCGTTGACATCCGCCAATTCCAAGGCGCGAAGTTGGGCTGGCGCGTTGACTGGCCTATGCGCTGGAATGAAGAAAAGGTTGTCTTTGAGCCAGGCGGAAAAGACCACATCAGCCCGGGCGGAAGCTACGACACGGCAAAACTCGTTTCAAAGAAAATCTACGACTGGGACGCGCCGATAACAATGCGCTACGACTTTGTAAACCTTAAAGGCGTTCCCGGAAAAATGTCCTCTTCAAAAGGAAAAGTCATCGCGCTTCCCGACGCGCTCGACGTTTACCAGGCAGAAGTTCTTCGCTACATTTTTGCGGGAACAAGGCCCAACACAGAATTTGCCATCAGCTTTGACCTTGACGTTCTTAAAGTTTACGAAGACTACGACAAGACCGAACGCATCGTTTATGGCGTTGACAAGGCAAAGAGCGACGACCAATTCAACAAGGAAAAGCGCATTTACATCTTGAGCCAAATCGACGGAAAGATTCCGGAGACAATGCCCTACCAAATCACCTTCAGAATGCTCACCACCCTTTTGCAAACATATTCCGGAGACATCGACGCTGTAATCAAATCCCTTGGCGACGTTAAGCCTGAACAGGAAGAGCGCCTAAGACGCCGCGCCCAGTGCGCTTGGTTCTGGATCCAGCATTCGGCGCCCGACTGCGCTCCTGACTTCTGCTTTGCCCTTCGCTCTGACGGAAGCAAGCCAGAACTTTCAGACCAGCTTATGACAGCCGTAAAGCGCGTTCGCGACGAAGTTGTTCCAAAGCTCGACACCTTCACGATTGACAAAGAATGCCAACAGGCAATGTACGACATCGCGACCGACATGGGCTTGGAAGCAAAGGCTCTCTTTACGGCAATGTACCAGACCTTGATTCAAAAAGACCAAGGCCCGCGCCTAGGCTCTTTCTTGCGCATCATCGGAAAAGAAAAATTGCAAAAGATTTTGGGCGCGCTAGGCTAACCAAAAACCGCGCGCGTTTTGCAAGCCAGAAGCGCGCGGCGACGGAGACTTTATGATTGGATTTTACCTAAAGAAAAATTTTTGCGACGGCTGGGACAACATTCTCTTTTTGATTGTTCCAAACATAATCACAACCCTTTACGCGGCGCTGGCGTTTTTTTTGCTTGGCAATGTTTTTAAGCTTGAAACGTCCTTTGCGTTGCCCTTAAGCTGCATGGCCTTTGTGGCATTGTTCGCGCTTGGAATGGTGTTGGTAATGGCAAGTTCCGAGAACGCAAAAGCAATCGCAAATTTTCAAATGCCTTCGCTTGCCGAATACTTCAAGCAAATCCCGCACGTCTTCCTTGACGCGATCCGTTACGGAGCCTTGTTGGGAATTCTTATTGTCGTTGCTTTTATTGGAATTCCGGTTTACCTTTCGGCTGGAGGAATTCTAGGCGTGGCGCTTTGCCTGACCTTGATTTTCTTTGAGGCGATTTTGTTTTTTTCCCTTCAATGGTTCATACCCTTGAGGGCCTTGCTTGGACACAGTTTTGGCAAAACGATAAAAAAATGCTTTGTGATTTTTTTTGACAACACAGGCTTTAGCGTTTTCATTTTTTTCTGGAACCTATTCTTGGGAGTCCTTTCATTCCTAATCTTCTGCTTGGTTCCAGGAACTGCCGGCATCGTTCTTAGCGGAATCAACGCCTTGCGCCTGCGCCTTTACAAGTACGACTGGCTTGACGCGCATCCTGAAAACAAAAGCCCCAAACTCCGAAAAAAAATTCCTTGGGCAGCCCTTATAAAGGAAGACGACGAAAATCTTGGACCAAGAAATTTCAAATCCTTCTTTATGCCTTGGAAAAATTAAAAAGCGAAAGCCGCTCGATGCAAGTTGAGCGGCTTTTTTTTTTGCAAAAGGCCCCTTCTTTTTTCCTATACAAATAACTTGAAAAAATCGATTTAAATTGCATATTTTAATCGAATTCGCTTGACAAATCCCAAATATGCACTTAGACTTAAAATAGTTAAACGATTTATAAAATTATTTAACAACTATTAAAACAAAAGGAGGACAATTATGAGGAGATTGTCAAAAATTGTCGGAGTCGCCTTGGCTCTCGCGCTGGTTGCAAGTCTTGTTGGTTGCAAAGGCGAAAAGAAATCTGGAGGCTCAAAAGGAGCCGCTAAACTAACATTCTGGACATTCCAGAACGCTCACGCAGAATTCATGCAGGATGCCGCAAAGGCATGGAACGCTCAGAATCCCGACGAGCAGATTTCACTTTCCGTTGAAGTTCTTGGATACGATGAAATGCACAACAAGCTTTTAATCGCGCTTCAGTCTGGTTCAGGAGCCCCTGACATCTCGGACATCGAAATCGGAAAATTCGCCAACTACTTGAAGGGCAAAAATCCGCCGCTCGTAGCTTTGAACGACTTGCTTGACATGGACCACCTTATCAAGGGACGCTTCAATCCTTACACAAAGAACGGAAACATCTATGGCGTTGACTACCACGTAGGCGCCGCCGTAATCTACTACAACAAGGAAATCCTTGACCAAGCCGGAGTTAGCGCCGACGACATCGTTACATGGGACGACTTCTATCGCATCGGAAAAATCGTAGTTGAAAAGACTGGAAAGCCGATGACAACAGTTGAGTCTACAGAGCACTGGTCATTCTATCCCCTTATCGTTCAGCAGGGCGGAGACTTCCTTGACAAAAACGGAAACGGAGCTCTTGACAGCGAAATCAACATCAAGACTCTTGAATACATCAAAAAGCTTGTTGACGACGGAATCGCCCAGATCGCTCCTGCCGGCTTCCACCACTCAGAAGAGTACTGGGCTTTCATGAACAACTCAGGAGCCGCCAGCATTTGGATGCCTCTCTGGTACATGAACCGCTTCACAGACTACATGCCAAAATTGAGCGGAAAAATCATTGTTCGCCCGCTCCCAGTTTGGAAGAAAGGCCAGGCTCGTTCAGCCGGTATGGGCGGAACAGGAACAGCCGTTCCTTCACAAGGAAAGCACACAGACTTGGCGGCCCGCTTCATGGTTTACGCAAAGGCTTCAAAAGAAGGCTCTATCAAGACTTGGACTTTGCTCGGCTTTGACCCGATTCGTTGGGACGCTTGGACAGATCCAGCCATGAAGACACCGAACAAGTTCACAGAATACTTTGGCGACGGAGTGTTTGACATGCTCGTTGAAATCAAGGATGAAATTCTTGGAACAAACGGCGGCGACAAATTCCCCGAAGCTCAGAGCCTTGTTCAGAAGAATGTTATGTTCAAAGTTCTTGGCGAAAACTCTGCCACTCCAAGAGACGCTCTTGTTGAGGCAAACAAAATTTTGAACAGCAAATAACTTTTTATAAGGGCTGACCAAAAGACGCGGCGTTTCAATTCTAATCTTGCCTTGGAATTGGAGCGCCGCAAAAAAACGCGGTCAGCCCTATTCCGCCTTTTTAGGCCTTGTCTGTCCCTTTTAATTCCGTTGCTTTTAAGGATGTTCTTATGAAAACAAATAAATTGCAATCTATCTCAAGGGTTCTCATCAATCAAAGAACGGCCCCTTGGATATTTGTATCGCCATTTATAATCTCATTTTTATTTTTCACGCTATATCCGCTTGTCAACACATTCATAATGAGTTTTCAAGACATAGCAAGTTTTGACGATGTAACTTTTATTGGATTAAAAAACTACAAAAACTTAAATAACGAGCAGTTTATCCACGCGCTCCAAAACAGCGCCATATATACGGTTTTAACAATAATCGTATTGATTCCTTTGCCGATGGTTCTTGCGGTCTTTATCAATTCAAAGACTACAAGATTTAAGAATATATTCAAGTCGGCCTACTTTCTTCCAGCCTTGACTTCAGTTGTTGTCGCCGGCTTGTTCTTCCGCTATATCTTCAGCGAACAAGAGACCGCTTTTGTAAACTCGATTTTAATGAAATTGGGAATGGCTCCTAAAAAATGGCTTTTCCAAAGAGCCACGACAATGTTCGTGCTTGTCCTTTTCTGTACATGGAAATGGATCGGCGTAAACATGATTTATTTCTTGTCAGGCTTGAACGCGATTCCGCAGGAGCAATATGAAGCGGCTGACATTGACGGCGTAAACACATGGCAAAAGTTCTGGTACGTTACCGTTCCAAATTTGAGAAACGTAACGGTTTATGTAGTCACAATCAGCGTTTACGGCGGTTTTGCCATGTTCGGCGAAACATACACAATGTTCGGTTCTGCCGCCTCTCCGGGAGACATTGGTTTGACCATGGTTTCATACATATATCTTGAAGGCTTTAACTACGCGCGTCTTGGAATGGGTTCCGCAATCGGTGTTGCCTTGTTTGTAATCATCATGCTCGTGAATGTTATACAGCTTTTCTTGACTGGAACTTTCAAAAAGGAGAATAACTAACATGAAAAGACACAATGTAATCTTGGAAAACTTCAAATACATCACGTTAATAATCATTTTACTATTCTGCGTAATGCCTTTTGTCTTTTTGACTCTTTCGTCTTTGCGACCTGGAGCCCAAATGGTTCAAAACGGACTTACCTTGGACTTCAATCCAAAAACCATGAGCCTGCACAACTTTAAGGCCTTGCTCAATTACAATGACGGAATGTACTTCCTTTGGTTCAAAAACAGCATTGTATTGACAGTATTGCAAACCGGCTTTTCGCTTTTGTTCTGCGCGATGGTTGGTTACGGACTAAGCGTTTATGAGTTCAAAGGCCGCAACATAATTTTCCTAATTGTTTTGGCGGTAATGATGATTCCGACCGAAGTGCTCATTCTTCCTTTGTTCAAGCTTATCGTAAAGATGAAATTCGTCAATACAAAAGCCGGCGTAATACTTCCATTTGTCGTGTCGCCATTCGCCGTCTTCTATTTTAGACAATACTGCCTTGGTTTGCCAAAAGACTTGATTGATTCAGCCCGCATTGACGGCTGCAACGAAATAAGCATCTTCTTTAGGATTATGTGCCCGGTAATGCTTCCCGCCTTTGCCGCCATCATGATTTTGCAAGCGATGAACAGTTGGAACGGCTTTGTATGGCCTTTGATTGCCCTTCGCTCAAATGAAAACATGACCTTGCCAATCGGTTTGAACGCGCTTTTGACGCCGTACGGAAACAATTATGACGTTCTCCTTGCAGGCGCCGTATTGTCAGTAATACCGATTATCATTCTATTCTTGATCAACCAAAAAGCCTTCATCACTGGATTGACAGTAGGAAGCGTAAAGGGTTGATGAAGCAACAAAAACTTTTAAGCATCGGATAAAAAAGAGGCTGGCCTTTGGCCAGCCTTTTTTTGGTCTCTTCTATTCTTTTTCAGTGAACAAAGCCCTGACCTTTATGTCTTGGTTGTAATTTCCAAAACCCTTTCCAAACAAGGTGCAGCCGCCAATATTCGCCGCGTTTTCCGGAACGGCGATTCTCAAGGTAATCGTGTCTTCCGCTTTTAGGCGCAAGCTGCCGATTGTGACATCAGAAATCTTTCCTCCGTCGATAAAGGAGCCGTAATCGTTTATAACAAGCAGCTTGAGCAAGCCATAGGAATTCCAATGCTTGTCCCACCAATCAGGCGTGAAAAGGCCTTGAGTTTCGCCAAAATCGCCAGGGCTTGTCCAATATCCGAGCTGGCTTCCGTTTATCGAAAAATAAATGTCGCTAGGCCAGTTTTCGCAAATGCCAGGCGCTTCCGAGCTTATTTCAAAGGAAATTTGGAGCTCCTTCAAAGTTTGGTTTTTTTCAAGATAATTTGGGATTCTGTATTCGATGAAGCCTTTGGTAAACCATAAAATGCCGGCATCCCTTGCTTCAGGAGCGTCAAAATACCTTGGAGAGTCAACTTCGCCGATAAGTTTGCTGATGCTTGCGATTCCGCAAGTGGGATAAACCTTGTATTGGGTAAAGTTTCCGACAGGAATTTCCGTCTCGTAATTTTTTGTTTTGTCATCGGTTGAAAGAACGTCAATAAGAAATTGGTAGTCTTTTAACGTGCAATTTTTTTGGGAACCGCGGATTCCTGGAGAAAAAGACAATTCCACAAGATTTGAATCCTGAAGAATCTTCATATGGTGCGTGACCGCTCCGTTTGTTATATTGCAAGCTTCCGCCAATTCATTTAAATTTATTTTTCTATTATTTGCAATAAGCTTTAGCATCTGTATTCGTGTAGGCGATATCAGCGCTTTGCTTAAAGCTTCTATTTCAGATTCAGTGCTAAGTATTCTCATATCTTTATTATAACAGATATTAAAATATTTTGTAAAGTATTAAAATA
>JAILDQ010000250.1 GCA_024689365.1 Treponema sp.
GATTTTTTGAACGAGAGGATTCCTTTCAAAATATTCTTCCGCGTCGATTTTATCTTCGATCCAATTAGAAGGATTTTGAGACCAATTTTCCATAAAGGCGTGGAACAAGGTTCCGTAATCGTTTTTTGCCAAAGCGGAAGAATTTACAAAAGAATTTATTTCGGGATAGGAAAGGCTCGCCGCTTTTTGCTCGATTGTTTCTTGGCTGGCGCTTTCTTCCAGCTGGCTGGGGCTTGTCCAAAAATTCGCCGCCTCTTCTTTTTGAATTAAAAGCGCTTTTTCGTAAAGCTCTGATTTTTCTTCCAAAGATTTTTCCCCTTCGCTTTGAAGCGGCTTTTCGCTTCCTCGCAAGTAGGGCGGGATCTCTTCCGTTTCAAAAGGCGGCGGCGGTAAAATTCCTTCCTCGCCCTTTTTCCTTTTTTCTTGCTCCAAGGCGTAGTTGAGAATCAAGGTTAAAAGCGGCTTGTCTTTTGGCATTGAAGAGGGCAGGCTTCCGATTATGTAAAGGCTTTGAATCGCGCGGGTAAGGGCGACGTAAATCAATCTTAGGAATTCCGCGCTTTCCATTTTGTCGTTTTCGCTTTTTGCCTTGAGCGCGAAAAGGTTTTTGTTCTTGCTTTCTTTCGCCACGACAGGACCGAACTCTTTGCTTTGAAAAATCTTAGAAGGGTCGCCTCCGCCGCCAGAATGGTTTTCCGCGAGTCCCCAAACAAAAACGCGTTCAAATTGAAGGCCTTTGCTTTTGTGAATTGTCATCACGTTTACCGCGCCTGTGTTTTCAACTGGATAATCGGTTTCATTTATGTCGATTTCAGATTCATCGCTTGAAAAGCCTTTGCGTTCAATTGCAAGTTGGTCTACAAACCAAGACAAGTCTTTTGAATCCGCGTCAGCCTTTCTTGCCAATTCGTAAAGCAAGTCGTAATGCTCTTCGTTCGCGGACGGCGAAAACTTGTAGCCTTCTTTTTGCCACAAGCGTTCGATGGAAGCTGAGATTGGGTTTGAAAGCGCGAAGGCGCTGAATTCCTTGTAAAAATTTTCTGCGGCTTGATACGCTTCAAGCTCCTTGGCGTTCAAAATTTTTTGCGCTTGAATTTCTTGGTCAAAGGCTTTTTGCGGAAAGAGCGAAAGAATTTTTTCAGCCCCGGCCAAAGTCATTCCGGTAAAGGGAGACGTCAAAAAAGCCGCGAAAGCGTTTTTGTCGGAAGGATAAACGCAAAGGCGCAAGGCGTTGTAAAAATCGTTTGCAAGCGCCTGTGAGAAAATATTTTTTTGCTGGTCCAATGAAAAAGGAATTTTATTCAGAGTGAAAATTCGCGAAATGCTTGCGTAGTTTGTTCTGCTTTTTACAAGAAGCGCGATTTTTTCATAAGGAACCTTCTCGTCATTGTGGAGCTTCAATATTTTTTTTGCGATGAAAAGAGCCTTTGCGTCTTTCTCGTCAAGGTTTTGGTCGGCGTCCAAATTCTTTTTGTCGCATAGACAAACTTGAACGCTTTTTCCTGTGTTTGCCTGCTTCTCTTTTGTTTCCGGAAAAATCGCGCGGGCGTTTTTGTCAAAGCTCGCTTCAAATTCAAAGTCGCTTTTTTCCTTGAAAATTTTCAAGTCTTCGTATTTTATTGAAGGCTCGTCTTTGTCGTCAGGCAAAAAGCCGCCGAAAATTTGGTTAAAGGCGTCGAGCAAAATATTGCTGGACCTGTAGTTTCTTCTCATCGGAAGAAGGGCGCATTCCGGCAAATATTTTTGCAGGCCGTTGAAAACGGAAACGTCCGCTCCCCTGAATTTGTAGATTGACTGCTTTTCGTCGCCTACAAAAAAGAGGCGGTTTTTCATTGTGTTTCCATCGTCGCCTTTTGAAATTAGCAAAAGCAAGTCTCGGTTGGCGGCGTTGTTGTCTTGAAATTCGTCAATCATTATGAAGTCGTAGGAATCGCGCTCTTGCTTTCTAAGGCTTTCTTGTTCCTTTAGCGCGAGCAGGGCCGTTTCGCCAATGTCTTTAAAAGTGAGCTGCCCGCTTTTTCTTTTAAAGTCGTTTATTTTGTCGGTCAACTGGTCCAGCAAGGGATGAAGGTCTTTCAAATATTTATAGTCCGAAAAGAAAGAAATCAAGCCGTTGAATTCGTCTGCAAGGCCCGCAGTTTTTTTGTCTTCTCCAAACAGGACGTTTTTCACCAATTGGCTTGTGTCCTCGTCCGCGATTTTATTGCTAAAGTCAAAGGCCTTGAGCGAGTTTAAAATTGCCGTAATTTCTTTTGACTGGGCAAAGTCGCATAAGGCCTTGCTGTCGGAAAAAAGTCCTTCTTGGATTGAAAATGTTTTCGCGATTTCTCTCGCTTCTTTTTCCTCTTGGGAATTCCAAAGGCTTAAAGCGGTTGTGAGCTTTTCGTGCCATGCGGGATATTTTTTGGGTTTTTCTTTTGGAATGCAAGCCGCAATTTTTTGAATCGTTTCCTCAATTTTTTTTAGAGGCTTTTCTTCAAGCCAAATTTTTTCCGTCGTTTTTTTTTGCTTTTCCAAGCCTTGCGCGAAGACCGAGCATTTTTTTTCTTTGTTTATTGAATCCGCGATCGAAGCGTTTTCATTCGCGGCGTTCGCTAAAAGAACGGCGCATTCCTCCAGCTTTGCGGGGTCGGAAATCCATTGAAGGGCCGGATTGTTTCTGTTTTCCATTACAAAGTCAAAGGCCAAATCTTTTGTTTGCGAAAAGTCGGCGCCTGGCGCAAAGTCCGGCCTGATTCCGTAAAGGGGAGCCGCCTGTCTTAAAATTTTTGAACTGTAGGAATCCAAGGTTTGGATTTTCGCCTTTGCAAAATTGTCCAAGGCGGCCTTTGCCCTTTCCTTGCCTTTTGGGTCGGGAGACTTTTCCGAATAAGCCTTTAGCGTAAGGTAGATTCTTTGGTACATTTCGGCGGCGGCTTTTTTGGTAAAGGTCAGCGTAAGAATTCTGTCAACGCTGGGATTTTTTATTGGCCTTCCGTTTTCATCCGCCAAATCGGCGGTTATCAAGTAAGCGAAGCGGCTTGCAAGCGTTTGCGTTTTTCCGCTTCCCGCGCCGGCCGAAACGATTGTGTTCTTCAAGGAGCGGATTACTTTTTCTTGGTCAGCGTCTGGCTTTCTTTTTAAAACTGAACTGAATTCTTGATAAGTCATCTCTTTTGCCTCCTAGTAGCTTGTCCTGCAAAAAGGCTTGAAGTCGCAAGTTATGCAATGCTTGTAGCGCTTCACTTCGTTAAAAGAAAAGTTTTGCTCTTGGAGGCATTCTTGCATAAATGAAATTCTTCTTTTGAGACTCTTTAGCGCGCCTTCAAAATCCTGTCGCTCAACAGCGTTTGAATTTTTTGCTGGAGCTTGCGCGATTACTTTTTTTTCAACAGCGTCCTTTATTGAAACAAAGCTCGCTTTTTGAATTTTGTCCTCCGGCGAAGGATTGCTTTCTTCCCACAATAAAACGTAGGCGGCCATTTGGCAGTCGTCCAATTCTTTTGCGCTTCCGTCAGGATTTGTCGAGCCTTTCTTTAAAGTCAAGTCTCCGTCCGGAATGGCGTATTTGGTGTTCTTGTAGTCGATTATGGCTGTTTGGCCTTCCGGGGAACGGAGGACCAAATCCATTCTTCCTTGTAAAATTGGGGGAAGGTCAATGTCTTTTCCTTGTCCCCATTCTGTTTGAATTACTGTCCAGCCGCCAAAATTTTCTTGGTCGCAAAAATAGCGCAAAAATTTTATGACGCTTTTGGCGAAAATTTTGTCTTGGCTTTTAAGGGCTTCCTTAACCAAGGCGCTTTTTTTGTAAGACTTGGCTTCGCCAAAAGCGTCTTGCGCGAATTTTTCCAGCAAGGGGAAAAGAATTTTTTCTTCGTAATTTTCGTCGCCGTCGTAAACGATTTTTCCGCTTTGGCTTGAAAGCTCAGGAATTTTTTCTCCCTTTTCTTTCAGGTGATTGAAGTACAATTCCAAAATTTTATGGTTCACGCTTCCTTGGTCGTAAACTTCAAAAAGGTCAGTGTCAAGAGAAAATTCATTGACGCGCAAAAGGTCTTTTAAAATCCATTTTCGCGGACAAGGGAAAAAGTCCTTTAAATCGCTTGGCGTAATATGAAATTTGTCTTGGCTTGAATCGAGACTTCCTCTTTTAATTTTCGTTTTTTCTTCAATCGCTTGACAAAGAAAAGCCTCGCTTTCTTCTTTGCCTTTTATGTAATCCAGCCCTTCTTTGTCGCGATTGTTTTTAAAGTATTGCGTGAAAGAATCCTTTTGCGCTTGAGTCAAGCAGTCTGGCTCGCGGGCTCCTTCTTTTGCTGACAAAAAATCTTTTTCACTTTTGATAAAATCAAAAGCGTCCAAATCCGGATCGGCTTCCATTGGATTTTCGTTTGCCGACAAAGCGGAGTGGGGAATCGCAAAGCCGTCGAGGGCTTGCTGGGCGCAAGAAAAAACGCAGTCGGAATTTATCGCGTAGGATTTTATGTACGCCTCGGAATGGTCGTTTTGGCTGTCGTCAAGCAAAAGCGCCCTTTCTTTTTGCGACAAAAAAGACAAGGGAGTTTTTTCAACCGTTATTTTGTCTTGGCTTGCGTTAATCACAAATTGTTTTTTTATGCAAGCCAAAGCGCTTATTTTGTAGTCAAAAACCGACACGCCGCGTTTTTTGCTTTGCGGCTGGTATTGCGTGTTTTCCAATTCATTCAAGAAGAAAGAGAAATTTTCCGCGCGGCCTTTTGCGATTTCGGGGAATTTTTCTTCAAGCGAAATCAATTCGTCAAGCAAGGAAACGGCGCGGCTCAAAATGTTGTTAGCGCTTGCGGAAATATCTTCTTTGGGCAAAAGGAAAGAGCTTTCAAAATTTACCCAGCCGTCTTTTATTTCCTTAAATGAAGCCGCTTGCGTGATTTTTGTCGCCGCACTTTTGAGGCCCTTGTAAAATTTTTGCGCGTTCAAGAATTCAAGAGAGTCCTCGTCTTTTCTTACGCCTTCCTCCAAGTCCAAAAGCCAAGGGTCAACTTTCTTTCCTTGCGAGTCAGTGTATTGGACAAGGCACTTTGACTCTTTTCCCAAGCGCACAAGGATTTCCATTTCATCGGGATTTTTCCAAGGAATGTTTGAGTCCAAGACCAGGGAGCGGACGCTTTGGTAAGAAAAATTTTTCGCCGCGCATTCGTAGATTTTCCTAAAGACTCGGCCGGCGCCGGTCAAGCCCAATTTTATTCCGGCCCTTGTGACAAAAGGAATTTGGTAAAGGGAAAATTCCCTTTCAACGTAGGGCCTGTAATTTTCAATGTCTGGAACGCAAAGAGCCATGTCGTTCCAGTCCATTCCGTTTTTTCTTTCTTGAAGAATTTTAAGAGCGGTCATCCTGAGCTCAAGGCGGGCGCTTTTCCAATAATCAACCTTTGGACTTTCTTCCGTTTGAGGAATGAATACAAGGCGAACCCTTCCGTCTTTTTCCGCTTGCGACAAGGCTTCCTTGTATTCGTCAAAGTCGTCCAAAAGTTCCGGAAAAAAAACTATGTAAAATTTTCCGTTGTCGGAATCAAATGCCGCCTTTTGCCAAGCCGGCTCAAACAATTTTTTTTCTATTAAAAAGCTTGAATATTCATTGTAGAGCTTGAGAAGGTCTCGGTTTTCGGCGCTGTTTCTTTCTTCGATAAAAGCGCCGTCTTTAATGAATTTTTGCGCCAAGTTTTTCCAGCGGCCAATCGAAGGCAAAAGGCTTGAAAGCCAATCAGTGAACGAAAGCGCGTTTTCCTTGTAATCGGAATTTATCAAAGCCTCGAAAATTTTTTCTCCGCCCTTGATTCTTTCCAACAAGTTGCGCGCGAAAAGCTTTCTCAGCAAAGAGGGAACGGACTCAAAGCCTTCTTCTTGAACCTTCAGGGCCTTTCCTTTAAAAGTGTCCCAAGCCAAAAAGCGGTCTTGTTCAATTGAAAGCGGCCATGATTCTTGTCCGTTTTGATTTACAATATAGTCAGTCCATGAATTAAGGGCGACGTCGCTGTTAAAAATGAAAACTGTATTTTTGTCAAGGATATTTTCTTTTAGTGTTTTTTCTATTATTGTCACTCTCTTATAATACCGCTCAAATGCGCTTTCGTCAAATTTATCTTGCGGAATTTTAACAAGTGTGTTATTATTTTAAATGTAAAACTTATGAGTCCGTTTAAAAATGATTCTAGAAAAAATGGGGTCTCGTTAAGCAGGCTTTCGATGAGAAAGCGGTCTATAATTGTTTTTTCAATCGCCGTTTTCTTTCTTGTCGCTTTTTTTTGCCTTTTTATTTTAAAGCAAATCGTTTATCACGCGCAAACCTTTTATAAATCCACCAGCGAATATGTCGTTCAGTCCAACGCTCTTTTTTTGGAAGCCCGAATTTCCGAAAGCCTTGCGGATTTGGATAGAATTTCCCAAGGCCTGGATTTTAAGTCCGGCGACATAAGGCAAATAAACGAGCGCCTTTCAAAGCTTGACGAAGCGAGCGCGCCTTTTGTAAAGGGCCTTTATTATTCGGATTCAAGCGGAATTGTTTACGCAAAAGATGGAAGCGCTTTTGACACAAAAAACGATCCCTTTCTTTTTAAAGCCCATTCAGGAATGATAAAGTCCGGCGTGTCGGATGTTGCGAGCGGACTTTTGTCAAAAGGAAGCCATTTTTTTGTCGTCAAGTCTTTGCTGGACAATAATAACATTCCTTCTGGAATTCTTTTCTATGTGATAGACACAGGCGCTTTGGTAAACCCCATTTTTAACATGCCCTTTGTAAAAAGCGCGTCTTCCTTTTTGATGACTCTTGACGGCAACTTCATTCTTGAGCCCAGGGTTGACAGCGTTATAAAAAAATACAAGGAAGAAAATCCTTCCGTCGCCGCGAAGGACAGGGAATCCTTGTTCTTGTTCAGCGAAGCGCTTAAAGCTAATTCTAGCGGTTCCGTAATTTTGAATTCCTTTTCCATGGGAACTGAATTTGTTTCGTTCGCGCGAATAAAGAATTCAAACTGGATTGTCGGCCTTGTTGAAACTGAATCCGATTTTTACAAAGACTTCATGGGAGTCCGCGTAAAAATAATCGCTCTTTTCGCGGCTTTCGCAATTTTTGTAATTCTTCTTTTTGCCTTGATAACCCTTTCAGGCTCGCGCGGAATGTCGTCGCACCGTTTGACCTTGCAGCAGGAGGCCGACTTTGACGAGTTGACGGGCTTGTGGACTGAGTCTTACTTTGAGGAAAAATGCGAGCGCTTGCTTAAGGAAAATCCCAACAAGAATTACATGCTCTTTGGAATTGACATTCGCGGCTTTAGAATCGTTCAACAAACTGAAGGCGTAAGCGTGGCTAACGAACAGCTTGTGATGCTTGCAAAACGTTTGGGGCAAATCGCTATGCAACAAGGCGGAATCGCGGCGCGCGGGGCCATCGACCATTTGTACATGATGTATCCGATTAAAGACAGGGAAAGCGCCCTTAAGGAATTTGACGCCTTCTTGTATAACGGAAATTATTTTGCCGGTCGGGCGGGAGAGCGCATTCCCACAAAGACAGGAATTGTTTTCGCGGGAAAGGATTACGAAAAGGACAGCGTTCAGAATTTAATCGGAAAGACAAGTTACGCAAAGCACATAATTCAAGACAATCTTTTAAAGAATTATTCTGTTTACGACCAAAATATGGAAGCTCGAATCATCAAGGACAAAAAAATCGAGCGCTACATTCCAATCGCTTTTTCGCACAAAGAATTTTATGTTGTTTACCAGCCAAAGGTCGATTTGACCAACGGAAAGGTTATCGGCGCCGAGGCCCTTGTCCGCTGGAATTCTCCTGAATTGGGCGAGTGCATGCCAGACGAGTTCATCACTCTTTTTGAGCGAAACGGCTACATCAACCGCCTTGACTTTTACGTTTACCAAAAAGTCTTTGAATTCTTGGACGAGCGCATAAAGGCCGGTTTGCCCAACGTTCCGATTTCCGTAAATATGTCGCGCTTCCATTTGGGCGATGAATTCTTTGTAAAGAAATTCTGCGAGCTTTTCAAGAATTACAATATTCCGCCCCAGTTGATTGAAGTGGAAATCGTCGAGCGCTCTGTCGGAGACGGCGACAATAGGTTGATAGAAGTTACCAAGCAGTTGCACGAAAATAAATTTAGGGTTGCCATCGACGATTTTGGAAACGGCGAGTCTTCCCTCAACATTATTTCAGAAATCCCAGCCGACGTTTTAAAGCTTGACCAAAAATTCATGCGCGTTGACAAAAACGGAAAAGTTCCCAGCAAAGACGAATACAAGATTGTCGCAAAGATTGTCGAGATGGCAAAATCTCTTGGAAAGGAAACCATTTGCGAAGGCGTTGAGACCGAGCAGCAAATTTCTTTCTTGCGCTCTGTCGACGTGAATTACGTTCAAGGCTTCTATTATTCCAAGCCGCTTAAAGAAAGCGATTTTGTTCGTTATTTGGAGAGCCATTCTTGAAAAAATATACCGCCGCGGTTGTCGGCATCGGTCGAATCGGCTGGACTCTTGGTTATGACAAAAAGCGCGAGCAGCCTGCAAGCCACGTTATGGCCATTAAGCAAAACAAAAGATTGAAGTTGCTCGCGGGCGTTGACACTGATTCCAACGCTCAAAAATCCTTCAAGAAAAAAAATCCGTTTGTCAGCGTTTATTCCTCTGTTCAAGAATTGTTTGAGAATTGCTCGCCGGACATTGTCGTTGTGGCGGTAAACGAAGACGCGCACTTGAGCGTCGCCCTTGACGTTTTGAGCCGCTCGCCAAAGCTCGTTATTTTGGAAAAGCCTGTCGCCCTTAATTTAAAGGAAGCGGCAAAAATAAAAAGCGCCTCGAAAAAATATGGCGTTCCGATTTTGGTCAACCACGAGCGCCGCTTTGCCTTTGACTACAACGAGGCGGCGAATTACATAAAGAAAATCGGCGAAGCGCAGTCAATAAACGCTCGTCTCTTTTCCGGAATGAAATTGTACGACCCTGACGCGGAAGAAAGCGGCGCTTACAGTTTGCTCCACGACGGAACTCATTTGGTTGACATTGTTTTGTTCATGCTGGAAAATCTTGATGAAAGCGGCAAAGGAAAGAACCGCGCCTTGTTGAAAAATCCTTTGATTACAGGAATTTATAGGGATCAAAAAAACAAGCGAATTGTCCGCGAGCTTTGCGCTCATTACACTAGCAATCTTTGTCCCGAGATTTCATTGTTCATGTCCGGAAGAAGCCGCTTCTTTGGCTTTGAATTGGATATTTTGGGAACTGAAGGCCGCGTTTGCATTGGAAACGGCTACGCTAAATTTTACAAGCGCCTTGAGTCAAGCCTTTACACAGGCTTTTATTCCCTCAGCAAGGACAAGACGATTGTCCTTCCCAAGAAAACAGGTTACTTTGCGAATATGGTTCAAAACGCCGTGGACTTTTTGGACGGCCGCCGCCCTCTAAAGTCCACGCTTCAAACCGGCATAAACGCGCTCGCGGTCTTGGAAGAAATCAAGGCCGCGCTTTTAAATTAGTTTTACTTTCCGATAAAGTCGCAGGCGCTGTCAGCCGCGATCTTTCCAAAAATTTCTATGTCAGCCACAGCGTTTCCGCCAAGACGGTTGGCTCCGTGAACTCCGCCCGTAACTTCTCCCGCGGCAAAAAGGCCTGGAATGACTTTTGAGCTTTTGTTCAAAACGCGCGCCTTTGTGTCAATCTTAAGGCCGCCCATTGTGTGGTGAATGGCGGGCGCGACTTCAACTGCGTAGTAGGGCGGCGTTTCCAAAGCGCGCGGCATTTCGTTGGCCTTTCGTCCAAAGGCCGCGTCGCCGTTTCCTGATTTTTGGGCGGCGTTGTATTCGTCGATTGTCGCTTGCAATGCGTCGGCTGGAACTTTAAGGGCGGCCGCAAGTTCGTTCAAGTCTTGTCCTTCTGTCAAAAGGCCTTTTTTTGCGTAGCCTTCAATCGCTTTAAGAGATTCGCGAACGCCTTGGTCAAACAAAAGGAAGGCGCTTTGTCCGCTTTGTTCCAAAACGTTTTTGGACATTACGTCGCGCGTGGCCATTTCGTTTCCAAAGCGTTTTCCTTCGCGGTTAATCATAATGGCGCCGTTTCCGCGCACGGCTTCTGTAATCATATAGCCGTTTGAAGGAATTACTGTCGGGTGGGTTTGAATCTGGTCCATGTCAACGGTTTGCGCGTCGAATTTTTCAAGCCATGCAAAGGCGTCTCCTGTGGCTCCGTGGTGGTTTGTGCTTCCAAAGCCCTCAAGGTTTGGCTTGTATGAAACGACCATTTTGGGATTGGCTCCAAAGCCGCCAGTCGCGATGATTACGGCCTTTGCCTTTATTGAATAGCTTTTTCCCTTGCAGTCAACCTTAACGCCGGCTGGCTTTCCGCCTTCTTCAAGAACTTCCGTGACTTTGCTGTTCACGCGGAGGTCAACGCCCAAGTCCTTTACGTTCTTTTCCAAAACTTTGACCAAATGGGCTCCGACAGGAGCGCCGCCTTTTGGCCTGTGCGTTCTTTTGTTTGAGCTTCCCGCCATCTTGCCTACGTCGGTCAAGTCCGCGCCGAGCGAAATGAGCCAGTCAACGATGGCGGCTGAATTGTTTGTCATTGTTCTGACAAGAGCCTTGTCGTTGATGTTCTTTCCGCCCTTCATCGTGTCTTGGAAATATTGCTCGTTTGAGTCTTGAATGCCAAGATTTTTTTGAACTGAAGTTTCGCTTGCGTTAAGGCCGCCTGTGGCAGCGTTTGTGTTTCCGCCAACGACGCCCATTTTTTCAAGGAGAATGACTTTGGCTCCGCGTCTTGCCGCTTCAATCGCCGCTGTCATTCCGGCTCCGCCCGCTCCAACAATCGCGATGTCGCATTCAGTGTCGGAGTAAGAAATTTCTTTTTCCTCAATTCCAAGGTATTTGTTCCAAGCGGCTCTTAAGGCTTGGGCCGTTCCGTTGGAGGTGATGGTCGCTCCCGAAACTGCGTCAAAATTTTCCAAGCTTTGATTTTCCAAGGCTTGCGAAATGATTTGGCTTTCTGCGACTTTTGCGAAGTCGGTTTCTGATTCGCTTACGACAGTCGCGCTTTTGATTTTTCCGTCTTGAACTCGAATCTCTACTTCAATCGGAGCGTTGCGGCCTTCGCCGATTCCGCGATAAAGGCTCTTTCTTGCGTCGCCGATAATTTTTTGCGAGGCTCCAATCGCAAGCGCCGATACGATGATAAAGGCCGTTGTCAGCGCGACCACACTCTTTTTAAAAACCATAAGTTCTCCTATTGCAAGCAAAGCGCTTTAGCGAACGCTTTTTTTTTGTTCTCCAAATTATTGTTGTTTTCTTTGCGCGATTCCGCAAAAATCCTGAATCTTTTTGTAGCCCTTTCTTTTCATGAAAGCTTCGATTCCTTTGGCGATTTCGTTCATGGCAAAGGGATTTGCGAAAGTTGCTGTTCCAACTTGAACCGCCGCCGCGCCAGCCATGATGAATTCAACCGCGTCCATCCATGTCGCGATGCCGCCGATTCCGATTACAGGAATGCGCTCGTTTTCTGGAAGCTTGTTCATTGCTTCGACGACTTCCCAAACCAAGCGCACGGCAATCGGCCGGACTGCGGGTCCGCCAAAGCCGGCCTTGATTTTGTCAAAGACGGGAACTCCACGCTCTATGTCAATCGCGACTCCTTGAAATGAATTGCACAAGCTGATTGCGTCAGCGCCCGCCTTTTGGCAAGCGATCGCCACTCCAGCCACGTCGCTGGCTTGCGGCGTTAGTTTTACAATCAAGGGTTTTGTCACAATGTCGCGAATTCTTTGCGTTATGTCGGCCGCGGTCTGGCAAGTCATTCCGAGAGCCGCTCCTCCGGTCGCGACGTTCGGGCAAGAAATGTTCAGCTCAATCGCGTCAACGTCGCTTTGCTCCAAAAGTTCCGCGCCCTTGCAATAACTTTCAAATGTCGAGCCCGAAAGGTTTGCGATGACAGCGCAGCCAAGCTTTTTCATTGCGGGAAGCTCATGCTCCAAGAAATGAGGAATGCCGGGGTTTTGCAAGCCGATGGAATTCATCAAGCCGCTTGGCGTTTCCCAAATTCTAGTTCCTGTGTTTCCCTGGCGCGGTTCGAGCGTCAAGCCCTTGGAAGAAATTCCGCCAAGAGAAGAAATGTCAAAAACTGATTGGTATTCGTCGCCAAAGCCAAAAGTTCCTGAGCTTGCGATTACAGGATTCTTTAATCTAAGGCGCTTTATGTTTACGGACAAGTCAACGTCATTTACGCTTTCAAGCTTTGTTTGTCGAGTCGGCTCTTCAAAAATTATTTTTTGTCCGACAAAAACAGGTCCGTCCTTGCAGCATCTTTTGTAGCCTTCAACAGTTTGAATCACGCAGCCCAAACAAACGCCCATTCCGCAAGCCATTTTTTGTTCGAGCGAAAGGTAGCATTGAACGTTTGCCTCTCGGCAAATTCCTTGAATGTATCTAAGCATCGGCGTAGGTCCGCATGCGTAAAGCGCCGTGTATTTTTGTTCCCTTAAATAACTTGCGGTGAGAACGGAGCTAATCATTCCGTGAACGCCTTGGCTTCCGTCGTCTGTTGTAATCGTAAGCTTTTGGGCGCGAACGTTTTTCAAGCCGTATGAGCCGCTTCTAAAGCTCGCGAAAAAATCGTATGACGAGTCGGGCAGGGTGGACGCGAATCCCGCGATTGGGGCGACTCCCACGCCGGCTCCTGCAAGACAAATCTTTGCGTTTGCGTCAGGTTTTGGAAAAGAGTTTCCGCAAGGGCCCAGCAATTCCACCAACTCTCCTTCGTGAAGCGCGCAAAGCTCCTTTGTTCCTTGGCCTTTCAGCAAAATCAAGAATTCAATTTTTACTTCTTGGCTGTCAGGATTTTTTTCAACGCTAAAAACGCTGATGGGGCGGGCGAGCAAGGCTTGCGATTTTTTTGAACGGAGCATAAAAAATTGTCCCGCCGCAGGAATCGCGCGCTTGTCTCCCGCTAAAGAAAGGTTGTAAACGCTTCCCGTCGGAACCGCTCCTAAAGTTGGAACGCATTCTAAAACCCGCGCCGTTTGGAAAATCGCGGGCGTTTCGTCGTTGCAAAAGTCTTTCACGCTTTGCCCCCAAAGGCCTTTTCGAATTTTTGCAATTCTTCTTTTGCGGCTAGGCAGGCCTTTAAGGCGCTGTCAGCCATGTCGGAAAGGGTCAGCGATTCCGAAGCGATTTTTTCTTGCAGGTCGGAATCTTTTTTGTAGGCGCAAATTATTCCTCGGCTTGAGTTCACCACGCCGCCGGCTTTTTGCAATAAAGTTCCGCAAATGTCGGCCGCGCCTCCTTGAGCGCCGTAGCCTGGAATCAAAAATAGAAGGTCTGGATGGGCCTCACGAAGGGCCAAGGCGTCGCTTTGGTGGGTGCAGCCTACAACCGCTCCGATTGGCGAGCAAGTTTGTCCTTTAAAAATTGAATCGTTTTCTTCTTTTATTCTATTTAATTCTTTTCCGACAGAATCCAAAACTCGGCCGCCGTTTTTTAATTCAAGCTGTTCGATGTCGGCCGCTCCCGGATTTGAAGTCCTTAGCAAGACAAAGATTCCCTTTCCTTTTGAAGCGCAATATTCAGAAAAAGGCTTTATTGTGTCAAAGCCCATGTAGGGATTTATCGTGATGATGTCTGTTTCAAAGTCGCCTTCAAAGTGGGCCTTTGCGTAGGCTCCGGCTGTGGCGGCGATGTCTCCGCGCTTGATGTCGCTTATGGCCACAAAGCCTGATTCTCGGACGGCGCGCAAGGTCTTTGCGTAAACTTCAAGGCCTTCCAAGCCCATCGCTTCGTAATAAGCGATTTGAACCTTAAAGCAAGAAGCGCATTTGTTTTGCTTCACGCGCTCGATAATCGCCTTGTTGTATTCCAAAACCGCTTGGGCGGGGCTTTTAAAATTTTTGGCGATCTTTTGCGGAATGTATGACGCGTCTGTGTCAAGTCCAACGCATAGGGGGCCAAATTCTTTTTCGGCCTCCTGCAATCTTTGCAT
>JAILDQ010000253.1 GCA_024689365.1 Treponema sp.
GCGGTTGATCCTTTGAACAAGGGAATTGTGACGCGCATTCCGATTATAGTTGAATACACTTACTTGCGCGACGAAATTTTTCAAGGCCAAGAGGTTTACGTTCTGACCGCTCGTTGGGCAAGCCGCTACGGTTATTCTTACATTGACCATGACGGCGACAAGGACTTGCTCAAGTTGAACGGCTCAAACAACGCCACGATGTACATCAGAAAAGCCGATTGCGCGGCTCTTGTAATAAGGGACAGCGTTGACGAGCTTTATGAATTTGCAGACGGAAACAAAGTGGCTTTTAAAGGAACGATTTCTTTGTTCACCGAATATCCGCCCGCGATAGACAAGACCAAACTTCTTCCCGCAATCAACCGGGTTGCAGCGGCTCCTGTAAAAGAAGCGCCGCGGCCTTCGTCAAATGCAAGCGGAGGTCATACCCCAAAAGCAAAGACAGGGCCTGTTGAAACATTGCCTTTGAACGAAAGCAAATGGCTTGAGCCGGTCAGAGTCGCGGGCTCTTCAAACAAGCCTGATTCTTCTTCAGTAAAGATTGAGCAAACAAAGGCTGGAATAAAACTCACTTTGGAAAACCTTCACTTTAAGCCGGACAGTCCCGAGCTCTTGCCGGGAGAAGGCGTCTTGCTTGACAAAATCGCTTCGATACTAAAAGAGGCGGGCCAAAATAAATTGCTCGTCAACGGCCACACCGCGAGCGTAGGAAATCCCGAAGGCGAGATGGCTCTTTCCATTGAACGCGCCAAGGAAGTTGCGGGGCAGCTCGCTCGCCGTGGAATCGACGCGGACAAATTCATTTGCCGAGGAAGCGGAAGCAAAAATCCAATCGCCGACAATTCCACCAAAGAAGGAATGGCTCAAAACCGCCGCGTAGAAATTACGATATTGCAATAAACTTTTGCGCGCTTGTCAGCCATCCGGATTTTTTCTCTTGAAAAATTTTTTCTTTCTACTATAATTTTCTCATGATAAAAAATCGACCGTTATCTTTTGCCATAATTATAGCCGTTTACTTTCTTGCAATAGCGGGCGGCATTTTCTTTTACAATTGTTTGAGCGCTCAAAAGGATTTTTCTTGGCAGCTTAATTTGCTTTTGGCTGATGTATTTGCGACAGTGTTCCCAACGCGGAAAGCGCTCTAAAAATAGCGAAAGTTCTTAACGTTCCTTTGGAGCGTTTGCTAGATATGGAAGACTTTGAGGGCTCGGATAAATCAAAGGACTCAGATTTACAAAAGAAAGCAGTTACGATGTATAAAAAGTATGGCGCCCTTTTGGATAAGTTTGAAAGCCTTAGCCCAAAGGAACGTTTAGCCGTCACTCAATTGATAGATACGCTGGGTAGTATGAAGTGATATTGAGAGATGACATTCTAAAAACACTATATATTATAATAACCGACCTTCCGTTTTCGGAAAGTGATACAACATAAATGACAGAATGGATATTGTATATTTTGAAAAAGACTTAGGTGGAGAATCGATGGAATACAGTGAAGGAGGCTTATTCTGGATTTTCGCAACGGACCAAAGCGCTGCTTGCAGGAAATACTCGACGCGGTGACGCCTGAAGACGAGGCTTCGACCCTGTTGATTCTTGAGTACGTCAAGCATTATAATGGAGTCATTCTCGGCCCTGTGCATAAGGACGGGTTCGGAAACGTTTTTGACTCGTACCCGGTTGTCTACAGAAGCCCTCTAGGCGACGAGACTTACTGCTGGAACAGCTTCAAAGAAGCGAAGAAAATGCGGGAAAAAGAAAAAAATTCCGCGCAAAAAATCTTTCATCTGAAGAAAGGCCTAAAGGTCGCTTTCGAGCATGAAATGGTCCTGTCGGATTATTACGACGAAGGGCCCCACCCTAAGTGGGTGGAGCTTTACGGACAATGGTTCAAGCAATTGGGCGAATACCGGATGCTCTTCAAGACGCCGGAAGAAAAAGCCGCGATGTACGAGTTCAGCCAAGATCTTGTAAAGGCGGGCAGGGAATTCCTTAAAAAATTGGAAGACTGACCGGCCTTTCGTTTTCGCGGCTCGCGTTAGTTTTGCAGCGAATAGAGGCTTTCTTTGCGCAAGACGTTCGAGCCGCTGTTTGTGATTTCCGCCAGCATTCCCGAAAAATACTTGTACTGCATTATGTTCTGCAAAAAAGTAGCCATGATTTGGTAGTACTGGTTTTTCGCTAAAATGAATTCCTTGTCCTGGTTAATCATGTCGTCAACGGTGATTAGGCCGGAATTAAAGCGGCGCTGTTCGTTGGCGTAAAGCTGCTTTTGCATTTCCAGCGCGGAATTGGCGTTTTGAACTTGGATTTTGTAATTGTTCAAGTTGAACACCGTGTTTCGCAATTGGAGGGCCAGCGTTTGCTTGGCTTGGTTAAGCTGAACGCTCGCTTGGGTGCACTGGGCTTCGGCGCTTTGAACGGCGCCATTTTTCGCGTTGTTTGGAAACGACATTGAAAACGAAAGGCCGCCTCCAAAATTAGCGCCGTTTACGTTCCGAAAGAACGAAGAAAAAAAGCCGCCGACAGACTCGCCGTAAACCGCGCCCGTTTCTCCCAACGAAAGGTTCAACGCAAGGTCGGGCCGACCCTGCGCGACCGCCAGCACAAGGTTCGCGCGCGCATAGTCAAGCCGTTTTTGCATCGAAAGAATGTCGGGCCGCTTGGAAATAGTTTTTTCGATAAATTCGTTGTCAACGCTTTCCAAAGCCGGAATGTTGAAAGCTTCAACATTGATTGAGGGAAAATCGTATTCGGGAATTCCAATTTCTTCTTGTGTTCCCATCATTTGCTGGAGCTTCAGTTTTATTTCATTGCATTTAACTTTAGACGAAAGCAATGAACGCTCGTTGCTTATTATGTTGACTTGCAGGCTGAGCAAATCGTTTTTTGTCCGGGCGCCCGCCGCAATCAATTTGTCCATCGACTCGATGCGGTCTTGCAAGTTTTTTAGTATTTCCTCATAGTGCTGGACTTGGCGATGCGCGGTGTGGTATTCCCAATATGTGGCGGCGGCGTTTTGCAAGGTTTTGCAAATTGTGTCCAACAGATCAAATTCAATTTGGGCGCAATAGTCATTCGCGGCCTGAATGTTGTTGGCCAAAATCGCGTTTTTGAACGACTTGAAAAGCGGAAGCGACAATTCAAGGGCGATCGTGCCGCGATTCGTGAATTCGTCGCCGTATATCCTATTGTAGTCGCTTCCTTTGGAGCCTTTGTACTTGCCAAGCGCGCTGTTGATTCCGGCGGAAATTTTTGTCCGCAGGCCAAAGGAAAAAGTTTTTTGCGCCCAAATCGACGTGTTTATCGAATCGTTTTGAAGGTCGTCAATTCCGTTCGCGCCGTAATACGGGTCGTTGCCGTAGGGCGTGTGTTTTCTGTTGTAAGCCGCGTCCGCGCCGATTGTAAAGTCCGTTCCAGCTTTGGCGGACAAAAGGCGGCCTCGCGCTTCTTGAACGGCGGCTTTTTTTATCTGTATGTCGGCGTTGTTTTCCACCGCCGCTTGCAAGGCTTCTTCAAAAGTAAGCGCGGGGGCGGCTTCCTCTTGTGCCTGTGCCGCTGTTTCCTGACCTGCTAGAGCTTGGTCAGCTTCCTCTTGCGCCGCGAGTGAAAAAAGTCCGGCGGTTAAAATCAAAAGTCCTAATATAGTTTTTTTCATTTTTATTCCTCAAAAATTTTAAATTCGCCGCCTTCGCTTTTTTTAAAGAAAAGCTGCTTTGTGATTTCGCCGTTTTCGTTAAAGCGGTAGGGGCCGGCGGCTTCGTCCCATTCTTTTTCGGTTTTCAGCGCGTCGGCCACCGCGGCGGGGCTGACTCCTTTGGCTTTCTGAATCGCCTTGGCCAAAACTCGAACCGCGTCGTAGGCTTGGCAGGCTTCCCAGTTTGGATCTTCATTATACGCCGCGCGGAAAGAATCTTTAAAGGCGAGGAAGGGCTTGTAATTGTAGTCCGGGTCATAGTTTGAAACGCAGTAAAAATTATTTTCGTTTTTGTTGTCGCCCATAGAAAAGAATGCCGTCGAGTCAAAGTCAATGCTTCCTATAATCGGACATTTGATTCCGTCGGAACGGAAAATCGAAACTATCTCCGCCGCTTGCGGAAGAAAGCCCGCTAAAAAAATCGCGTCAAAGTCGTAATTGTTTTTCCACTTTGTCGCGATGTCCGTATAGTTTTTAAGGCTGTAAACGTCTTCGTAGCCCATTCGGTCCGGCACGATTATTCCGCGCTCTCCGCAATATTGCTCAAAGGAGTCAAGCAGCTCGCGGCAATAAAAATTGTTCAAATAAAGCGCCATCACGCGGTCCCAGCCTTGTCGTTCGCAAAAGTTGACGGTTTCTTTTGCGAACATATTGTTGGCGGGAATGTTTCGCAAAACATACGGGAGGCCTTGCTTGGTCAGAGTCGTGTTGGTTGAGAATGGCGTGAGCATTAGGATTCCGTAGTAATGGTAAAGCGCGGAGTTGAACAAGGAGACAGAGGAAGAATAGTGGCCGATTACCGCGCAAATCTCTTGGTCTTCCGTAATCTTTCCCGCGACTTCCGCGCCTTGCGAAACCTTGTTGTTGTCCTCAAAGCGCAAAAGCTCTATTTGCGCGCCAAGAACGCCGCC
>JAILDQ010000262.1 GCA_024689365.1 Treponema sp.
GCGGATTGGAATTCCTTCGTAGATGTTTTGGCCGTGGAAGTCAACCGGGGTTGAGATTATTTTCATGTCGCCCGGAAGAATTTTTGGGAAATCCTTTCCAAAGGCCTTTTGCGCGCCGGCGGGGTAGCGGCCAAAGTAAATCGGGTCGCACCAGTAGGTGAGGCAGTGGCCCATGAAAAGGCCGCTCCCTTTTTGGAAGCCGTACTTTTCGCCCGGCTCGCGCTCGTAAACCTCGACCGATTTTTTAAAGGCCTCGATGTCTTCCTTGCTTTCCGTGGCGGGGTAGTTGCCGAAGCCTGTGTGGGCCAGGCAAATCTTTGCCTTGGGAGCGGCCGCGCGAATCGCTTGCGCCATCGTTCCGTGAGTGAGAAGAATGTTGTGCGCCACGTTCAACACTTCCGCCTGCTGAAGCTGCAAGCCCGGGGCCATCCAGCCGACGTAGCCGCCAAGAACGCAGGGCATTTCGTTAATCGTAAAAAAGTTTTGAACGCGGTCGGAAAATTTCTTTACGATAAGGTTTGTGTATTCCGCGGCCCAGTAACGGATGTCGCGGTTGCGCCAGCCGCCCTTGAGCTCCAACTCCAACGGCAAATCCCAGTGGTAAAGGGTAAGCCAAGGCGTTATGTTTTTTGCCAAAAGCTCGTCGATGAGGCGGTCGTAAAAATCCAAGCCCTTTTGGTTGGGCGTTCCGTGGATCGCGTTTCCGCGGCTGTCGGGACTGTAGCTCATCACGCGCGGCCAAGACACGCTAAAGCGGTAGTTGGGGATTTTTAGATCCGCCAACATTTTGACGTCTTCCTTGTAGCGGTGGTAGTGGTCGCAAGCAGTCTCCGGCGAAGCTCCCCAAAGGGTCTTTCCGGGCCATCGCGAGAATTGGTCCCAAATGCTGGGCTGCTTGCCGTCCTCAAAGGCGGCTCCTTCAACCTGGGCTGCGGCCGTCGCCGTTCCCCAGATAAAATCTTTTGAAAATTGCATAGACGCTAAATAAACAGTATTTTGCAAAATAAGTCAAGGGCATTTTTTGCGCATTTTGCCCATTTTTTGCCATTCAAAATTTGCAAAGACGAACCCGCGCCCGGGAGCCACCATTCTTTCTATTCCATTTTACATTCTTAGTTTTTTTATTAAAAAGGAAGGTAAAGGAGATGGCGCGAGGAAGCGGGGCGGCTTTGCAAAAACACTCTGTTTGCGCAGCCGCGAAAGCGGCTAAGTGGAATAGTTACAAGCGCAAAGCAGCGTGTAGCGACGCTAGCGAGCGGTTTTGAAAAGACGAACCCGCGACCGGGAGCCACCATTCTTTCTATTCCTTTTTCCTGCGCTTGTTGAAACTATTTACCATTTCATTTATTATAATAGTATGAAGAAAACACTTTTTGCGTTTTTTGCGGCCGCCCTTTGCGCGACGGGAGCTTTTTGCGTTGAATTTACAGAATACGAAAATTCTTTGGTGAATCAACTTTTGCAAATCAAGCTTGAATCAAGAATGAAAAAATCCGACAAGGAAGCCTTGGACTGGCTTTCTTCCGAGCGCGAAAAATTTTTCTCCTCGATTACGGAAAAAATCAGCGACGAAGCGTCTTTGACTTTGGAAAATCTCTTTGCGCTTGAGGAATACCATTTTATGTGGGAGATTGACGACGAGGCGCCTTCCACCAAGAATTTCATATTGAAGCATTATGAAAAGGTCATTAACTGGAACGACGCGCATCCGATTGACACAAGAAGCGAATGGTACAACTTGAGCGCTTACGACATAATCAACACGACGATGCCGCTTTTAAAGTACAGCCAAAAAATTTCCTTGGGCTTGGAAGAAAAAAAAGTTTACGACGCGATGATAGCCGCAAATTGCCAAAAGGGATTTTTGTACATAAGCGCGGGCCTTTGGTATTCTTTCGCGCCGGCAATTGGCGGCGGAAGCGACGCAAAGGCAAAGGAATATTTTGCCAAGGCCGCTAAAATCGGCCCTTCAAATTATGAAAAATTTTTTGGCTTGGTTTACTTGTCTCAAGTTGAATTCAGCCAAAACGACAAGGCCGCTTGCGAAAGGCATTTGCAAGAAGCGAATATGATTTTGCCAGACAACGCCTACGTTCCGTTTGTCCGCTCTTTGAACAAGGCAGGATGCGACGCATTGGAGTACGCCGACGACAAGGAAAAGGTTATGTCAAAAGTCAAGAAGGCGAACGGTAGAAAATGATTTTTAAGTCGAACAATGTCTTTGCGAAAAGTCTCTTTGCGTTTTTGACGCTGCTTTTTGTTTTCTCAACGGATTTTTTTGCTGGAGAATTTAGCGAGTACGAAAAAGCTTTGCTTGTAGAAATTTACGAAAAGCGCGCTCAGTCCAGGCAGGAACCTGATTATTTGGCGTCGCAAAAATTCTTGGAGGCTTACCACAATAAAATTTTGAGCGACGACGTTCAGTCCAAAATCAGCGATGAGGCGAAATTGACCTTTGACAACATGCTCACTTTGGAACGCTGGCAATACCTGTGGGAAACGGATCCTGAAATGCCGATTCTTCAGCCTATGATTACCGCGCAGTTTGAAAAAATAAACGCTTGGAACGAAAGCCATCCTTTCTCCGAGCAAAACGCTTGGCTAAAGCTTTCTTCTTTTGATTTGATAAATTCCACGATGCAATACATGAAGCGGGGACAAATGATTAAGCTTGGCCTTCAAGAAAAGAAGGTTTACGACTCCTTGTTGGAAACGGATCCGGACAATTGCGTGGTTTACTTGAACGCCGGCCAGTTTTACTACAACGTTTCGGAAGTTTTGTCCGGAGCCAAGCCCAAAGCCAAGCGCATTTACGAAGCGGCGATTA
>JAILDQ010000266.1 GCA_024689365.1 Treponema sp.
CGACGAAGGCAGCGTAAGCCTTAGAAAGTTCACCGACGAAGACTTTTTCTTCAAAGGCCACTTTCCCCAGTATCCAGTTGTGCCTGGAGTTATTTTGGTTGAGACAATGGCGCAGGCTGGCGGAGCCGCTTTGAGCTTTCAGAAAAAATTCAAAGAAGGCTCGCTCTTTTTCTTGGGAACAGTTGACAAGGTAAAGTTCCGCCGCCAGGTTCGCCCCGGCGACACAGTCCGCATGGAAATCAAAAACTTGCGCGTCAGCGACCGCATGATCAAACAATCAGGCCAAGCCTTTGTCGGCGACGAGTTGGCCGCCCAAGCCGAGTGGATGTGTCTCGTTGGGTCCGCCAACTAAGCACAGACGCGAGGAGAGTGGATTGCACAGCGCGCGTGAGCGCGCAAGTCAAATGAATTTCTACTAGCAAAACGGGTCGGCGTTGCCGTCCCGTATGTGCTTGGTCGGCAATGCCGACCAAGTAAAATAATTTCCTAACACAACGCGGTCGCCTTTGGCGAACCGCATGTGCTTGGTCGGATCCGCTCAATGAAAAAATTTATCGCATTGTTTGCATTTTGTGCGGCGATGGCCGCAAGTTTATACGCCAGGGACGTGACCGTTTCTATTGGAACGGGCGAGGGCTGGAAGGGGCCGCAGCTTGCGGTTTGGCTTGAGGACGAGCAGGGCCGCTACATAAAAACTCTTTACGTCACCCAAAAGGCTGGCGGCCTTTCTTGGATTTTTGGCCCTAAAGAAGGGCGGCCAGAATCGCTTCCTGTTTGGTACCACGCTTCAAAGCATGACCCAAAAAAATCCGCCGCGCAAAACAGTTCCCCGGACAAAAAAGAAATCGACGCGGTGACAAGCGCCACGCCCAAAGGCGGCCTTGTCATTAACCAAAAAATCGACGACGAGCCTTGTGTGATAAAGGTGGAAGTGAACGCAAGCTTTGACTACAATTCAACTTGGACAAAAAAGAATTCCGGCGTCAACGGCCAGCCTTCGCTTGTCTACCAGGCCCTTCTTCCCGCGGGACAAAAAGAGGAAGTGGCGCTAGAGCTTTCGGGCAGCGGCTCAATCGACGGCTCCGATGGCAGCGTCCACAAGGATGTTGTGGACATTGACTCCGCCAAGACGATTGTGAAAAGCATCAACGTGGTGTTTTAGAATTATAATTGTTTTTTTAACCCCGCGATAATTGTGTCAACGTTTTGTGCGTTCACCTTTGCGCCAAACAATTCGTCGCCAGCGTCGCGGCGAATTTGTTCCCGTTCCTCTTCAGAGCCAAAAAGGTATTTCTCAATTATAATGCCAAGCGCCGAACGGTAGTGTGACCATTCAAAAAAATATCGAGGATCCGTTGTGTAATTGTTAAGAGTGGAAAAATTGTAGAACTCACATTTTTGCGCAACTTTTCGTAAAAAGTCAAGGTAACCGTCTTCAACGCTGTTGCGGTAGAGAATTTGGTACATTGGGTTTGTGATTAGGATTAATTTTATTTTATTTTGATTGCATAAATCGACTATGTCCTCAAGATCTTTATAAGAATCTTTTTGACTGTATCCATTGTGTTCGATTTCGTAGCGTTTTAAATCAATGTCTTCGGTTAAATCCGGACTATAATTGTTTCCGCCATATTCATAGAAAAGTTTTGTTTTTTCTAAATGTTCATCTTTGTTATATGTATCTATAGCTTTTTTTATGCTTTCGTCTGTGTCTATGTTTAAATATGCCATCAAATATTTAAAAGGGTCTTTCGTAATTACTTGATATGGGCATCTCATTAAGTCATACTTAAAATTTTCTGGAGCGCTATACATGGAAAGTGAGTCAAAGGCTAAAACTATCATTTCAATCGAAACTTTATTTTCTAGAAAAGTTTTAATCGTCAAAAGATGGTTGTTTGGAATTGATGCCGAAGATGTCATATTGTACCAAGAAAGCGATTTGCCGTTATTTTTATTTGGGAGAACGTTTGGCGGCAATCGTTGAACTCTTGAGGAGCCAAAGATGAAGGCATTAAATTTCTTGGGATTGTTCAATATATATTTTGTCTTAATGAAATTTTTATTTGGTTCGGCGTCTGTGAACCGTATGTCCTTCCAATGGAACACGTTGAACGTGTCGTAGTGATAGGCTGAATGAATTTGTTTTATAGGATTTTTTTTAATAAAATCCCAATTTTTTATGAAAACTACGCTAATTGTGAGCAGTCCTACGAAAGATAATTTTAAGATAAAATTGATTCGTTTCATTTGTTTATTCCTAAAAATTTTGATAAATGAAATTTGTTGAGTAAGAATTTTGTTCTTGTAATGATAGCTTTAGGGGCAGCGTATAGAGCAATGCGAGCAAGCACAGAATATATATCGCCCAGCGGAAAAAGGCTTTTTTCTTTTTGATGAATGAAAGTCCGCTTTCATTTTTTGTTGCGATTTGCGCGGCGACAAATATTGCGAGAAGACAAAGCGTTTGCGCCATGCCTTTTGTCGCGCCGCCTGCCTCGCCAACCATCGACAACATAACATGCAACGCTTCCTTAAGGCCGTCCGACTTAACCAAGTTCACAAAAGGAATAATCTCCGTCGGAGTCGCCGCGATCTTTCTTATGACCAAGGCCGCCTCGGAAACATCCTTTGTGCGGAAGAAAATCCACGCGAACGTGACCAAACAGAAAGTTATGGCCACATTCAGCCAAGCGGGAATTTGCATTTTCTCACGCGCGCCCTTCGTCGCCCTCTCCGCGCACAAAAACATGCCGTGCAAGGCGCCCCATATCACGAAGTTCCATGTGGAGCCGTGCCATATTCCGCTGGCCAAGAATGTGAGGATTAAATTCAAATAAATGCGAGACAGCGCCACCCGGCTTCCTCCAAGTGGAATGTACACGTAGTCGCGCAGCCAGGACGAAAGAGAGATGTGCCAACGGCGCCAAAACTCTCCGACCGATTGCGACAAGTAAGGGTGATCGAAATTCTTTCCGACGTCAAAGCCCAAGTAGCGCGCGACTCCTATGGCCATGTCAGAGTAGCCAGAAAAGTCGCAGTAGATCTGGAAGGAGTAGAGCAAAGTGGCCAGCAGGAGCGCGAGGCCGTATTGCTCCCCGACATTTCCATAGACATAATTTACGTAAAGCGCGATTCTGTCCGCTATGACGAGCTTCTTGAACAGGCCCCACGCGAAAAGCCTGAGTCCGTCGGCCGAGTCGTCGTAGCTAAAACTGTGGACTGAGTTGAGCTGCGGGATGAGGCTTCCGGCGCGCTGGATTGGGCCGCTTGAAATCACGGGAAAGAACGACACGAAGAGCGCGACGTTGAGAAGGCTTTTCTCCGGCTCGACTTTCTTTTTGTAAACGTCCGCGATGTAGCCGGCGCTTTGGAAGGTGAAGAAGGATATTCCCAAAGGAAAGAGCCAACGGACTCCGGCTGCTTGCGGAACATATTTTATCGCGAGTAGCGGAGCCAAGTCCGCCAATATGAAGGCCGCCAAAGAGATTCTGCTCTTGCAAACGAGTCCACCGAGATATGACATGCTTATGGCGTATGCCAAGAAGGGCAAAAAGCGCAAGTCCGCGAATGCGTAGAACACGAGGCTTGCGACCAACAAAAGAATTTTCTGCGCGTTGGCAGCTCGTTCCCCAAGGCGCACGGCGACGCGGTATAAAATCACAGTAAAAAAAAAGAACGCCGCGAATGAAAAAGAAATAAAAGACATAACACCTCTAACTAGCTTGTTGTAAACAGTAAAATTAAAAGAATTACTTATTATAACAACAATTTTACTATTTTTACAGATTTCATTCAATAAAATACATTGAAATTCTTGGTTAAAATAGGAATTGTGATAAAAATACAGGAAGATTTCATTAAAAATTTGAAATTTTACAGAAAAGAACGAGATGCTTCCCAAGCGAAACTTGCTGAAGCCTGCAACTGCGCCACTCTTGGTTTTGGCGGCCACAACGGCGTTGTCGTAATCAAGAAAGTAAAGTAATAGAGCGGCTCGCCGCATTTTAGGAGATTAACAATAATGAGCGTAACAAAAGATATCGAAGCCTTGTTGCCACACAGAAAGC
>JAILDQ010000009.1 GCA_024689365.1 Treponema sp.
AATGTTTCTCAAAAGAATCGGGAGGTTTTGCAATTCCCTTTCGCCTTCTTGGTAATCCATTTTCACGGTCACAAGAGTTTCGTCCGAGCCGTAGAGTTTTACAAGCTTGTTCAAGTTTACGATTTTTGTTTTTTGCTTGAATGTTTGCGTTTTGTCTTCGACAATGATTCCTTCCGTTGATATTGAATCGATGCTTTCAACGATTGAGCGCGGTCCGTAAATCGACATGTATTCTGGCTCTGACGAAACGCTTTCGATAACGTAGCCGTCTGTGATTTTGCCCGACAATTGCGGAAGAATCTTAACCGCGCGAATCGTGTTTCTTTCAAGATGGACTTTTATTTTTTCCGGATAGACGGTAACTTGAAGGGGAGTCATTTCAATGATGTTTGAGGGCAAGTCAATAGATACGGGAACGTCGTAATTTCCTTCCTGCGTTATGTAGCTTAAGTCTAGTTGCGCGGAGATGTTCGCGGAAGTGATTTTGCTTATGTTTTCGTTGGAGGTTTTTATCGTAACGCTTACGCTTGAGGGAATGTGGCTTGACGAAACCATCTCTCCGTCTTGAATGACCTTTAGCGATACTGGAAGGCTTTTTTGTTCTAGAGAAGTGTATCTGTTGAAAATGTAAAAGAGGCAGGCTGCAAAAATGCAAATCGCTTTTGCGGGCCAGTTCTGCCTAAGCTTTTCCAATAATGGCTTTATTTTCATCTACTGAATCCTCAATTTTATATTGGTCTGGCGTAATGTTTAGCAAGGCCACCAAAGTTTTTGTCAATTCCGGCATGGACAAATCGTAGTGCAATTTTGAATCGTAAGAAAGGCTTATGGCGCCTGTTTCTTCCGAAACGACGAGAACTACCGCGTCCGTTGTTTCCGCCAATCCAAGGGACGCTCGGTGGCGGGTTCCGAAAGTTTTCTTAATGTCGTATTGTTCGCTCAAGGGCAAAAAGCAGCCGGCGGCCACGATTTTGTCTCCCTGAATTATTACCGCTCCGTCATGCAGGGGAGTGTCAAACTTAAAGATTGTGACCAAGAGGCTTGAAGAAAGGTCGGCGTTGATTCTTGTTCCTGTCTTGGCTATGTCGTCAAGCTTTGTGTGCCTCATGAAAACCGCGAGCATTCCGCGCCTTTGCTTTGAAAGAATTTCTGCGGCCATCAAAACCGAGTCGACGTAGGAATGCTTTGAGCGGCTTCCAAAACTGAACCATTCTTTTTGTCCAAGCTTTAAAAAGATTTTGCGGATTTCTGGCTGGAAGACAATCGCAAAAACTACAACAAGTCCCGGAGCCAAAGACTGCAGCAAGCGCAAAAGGGTTTCAAGCCTGAATACCGCGGCGGCGGCGTAGGCCAAGGCGATGAGAATCGCGCCTCGAAGAATTTGAATTGAGTTTGTGCTAACGACAATTTGATACGCCTTGTATAAAATGAAGGCGAGAATTCCTATGTCCAAAAAGGGCCGAATGACATCGTAAACGGCCAACAACTTTTCAACTGCCAGCATTTAAAATTTCCCTTATAACCTTTACAGAATCAACAGCCGCGGCCGTGTCGTGGACGCGAATCATTGAAACGCCGTTTAATACTGAATACGCGTTCGCGCAAATTGTTCCCCAAAGACGGTCTTGGACTTTCCTTTGGCAGACTTCGCCAAAAAAACTTTTTCTTGAAAGAGCCATCAAAACCATGTATTTTTTTTGGCAAAGCTCTCCGGCCCTTTTAATCAAGACGGCGTTTTGGCCCTTGTTTTTTCCAAAGCCTATTCCCGGATCCACTATTATTTTATCGGAAGAAATGCCTTTTTGCAACGCTTTTTCCGCTCGGCTTTGCAAATATTCGTTCACTTCGTTAAAAACGTCGTCGTATTGGCTTTGGCTCATCATTGTGGAAGGAATGCCTTTTTTGTGCATAAGTATTACGGGAATCTTTTGGTCGGCGGAAAATTTAAAGAGCCTTTCGTCGTCTTCAAGCGCGGAAACGTCGTTCAATATGTCGGCGCCGGCGTCAAAGGCCGCGCTCATAACGTCGTACTTTCTTGTGTCAACCGAAATCGGAATGTCCGAAAAAGCGCGGATTTTTTTTATTACGGGAATAACTCGCTTTATTTCTTCCTTCGCGTCGATGTAGCGGCTTCCAGGCCTTGTGGATTCGCCGCCGATGTCGATTATGTCGGCGCCTTCCAAGATGTGTTTTTTTGCAAGTCCAAAGCCTCCTCGGCTTTTGGAAAAGAAGGAATCCTTGTCCGCGTCGAAAATTGAAATTACAAATGCAGGCTTGTCGCTTTCCATTTTTCTGTTCGCAAGATTTAGAACCGGCATTTTTAATCTCTTTCAATTTTTTATTTCGTTCAGCAAGCCCAAGGCCGTTCGCTGAATGTCGTTGGGAGACAAAAAGGAATTTTCCAAGACTTGCTCTCGGCTTCCTTGTTCAGGGAACTTTTGTCCAAAGGCCAATATCTGAACTGAGTTGAATTTTTTCTTTAGCAAAAGGCTTTCGATTTCTTCTGAAATTCCGCCTTGCTTAATTCCGTCTTCAATCAAAACGATTGCGTCGTAATTTTTCGCGCTTTGCCAAAAAAAGTCAAAGTCAAATGGCTTTGCGAATCTCAAATTGTAAATGTCAGTGTAAACGCCTTGAAGCAAAAGAGACCTTGCGGCGACCAATAATTCGGAGAACATTGAGCCTGTCGCGCAAAGCAAAACTTTTTTAAAGGTTTTTCCATTGTCGCCGCTTGAAAAATCTTCCACAAGATTTTTTTCCAAATTGTAACGGACAGAAAGCGACTGCGCGAATTCTTCCGCCTTAATCAAAACGCCTTTGCCTTTTTTTATTGGTTCTGAAAAAGATGGCAACTCTGAAGGACTCGATTTTTTTGGATATCGAATTGCGATTGGACCTTTTTCTTCCGCGGCCCATTCCAAGAAAAGCTTTAGCTCTTCCGCGCTTGCAGGCGCCAAAATCGAAAGGTTTGGAACGCTTTTCAGCAAGGCGATGTCAAAGATTCCTTGATGGGTTTCGCCGTCGTTTGGAACCGCGCCGCTTCTGTCAAAGACAAAAATCGCATGCAAGTTTGGAAGGCAAACGTCGTGAATGATTTGGTCAACCGAGCGCTGGATGAAGGTGGAGTAAACGCAAACGACAGGAATCATTCCGCCTTTAGAAAGGCCGGCCGCAAAAGTGACCGCGTGCTCCTCTGCGATTCCAACGTCAAAAAAACGTTCTGGAAAATGGCGGGCAAAAGAGGCGAGGCCGGTTCCCTTTGACATGGCCGCAGTGATTGCGACAATCTTTTTGTTTTTTTCGGCAAGGCTTGTTATTGCGCGCGAAAAATTCTCTGTGAAACTTTCAGCGTCGAATTTTTCCATAGAGCCGTCCGCAATGTTGAAAGGCCCGATTCCGTGGAAAAGCTCCGGGTTGTCTTCCGCCGGAGAATAGCCTTTTCCTTTCTTTGTTATGACGTGAACGACAACCGGCTTCTTTAATTTTTTGACTTTTCCCAAAACGCCTTCAAGCTCTTTTATGTCGTGGCCGTTAAGGGGGCCGACGTATTCAAAGCCCAAGTCAACGAACATATTGTTGCTGAGCAAAAGGCCTTTTAAGCCTCTCTTGAATCTAAATACGAATTTTTGGAAAAAGCGGCTGAAGGGCATTCTGGAAATGATTTTGTCAATGGCCCGCCTTACAGACTGGTATTGGATGGACATCGTGAGGCTTGAAAGATAGCGCGAAAGGCTTCCTCCGTTTGGCGAAATTGACATTTGGTTGTCGTTAAGAATGACGATTAAATTTTTGGCGTCGCGGCCTGCATTCAAAAGCCCTTCGTAAGCCAAGCCGCCTGTAAGCGCTCCGTCGCCGATTACGGCTATGACCTTGCCTTCGATTCCTTGAAGCTCCCTTGCTTTAAGCAAACCCAAGGCTTGCGAGATGGAAGTGGAGGCGTGTCCATTGTCAAAAAAATCGTGGGCGCTTTCGCATTCCTTTGTAAAGCCTGAAAGGCCGCCGCCTTGCCTTAAGGCCGAAAAAGACTTGAACCTTCCCGTAAGAAGTTTGTGGGTGTAGCATTGGTGGCTGACGTCAAAAACAATCGCGTCCTTGGGAGACGAGAAAACCCTGTGCAAGGCGATCGTCAATTCTACAACGCCCAAGTTGCTCGCCAAATGGCCGCCGTTTTTTCCAACCGTGTCAATAATGGTTCGTCTTATTTCCGCCGCCAAATCGCGAAGCTCTTTTTGAGAAAGGTTTTTAATGTCTTCAGGCGAGTTTATTTGGGAAAGCAAGAAAGTTCTCCAAAAGAATAAAAAAAGACTGCCGTTAAGCGCAGCAGTCTTTTGCGGCATTAATTGCTCTTATGCCGATTTCTTCTAAGCATCTTCTTTCGCTTATGAGTCGCCATCTTCTGGCGCTTTCGCTTTTTACCACAAGGCATTGCTTGGCTCCTATAAAGTTAGTATCGATACAAAAGCCATTATGCCTTTTTTTGGATTTTTAGTCAAGTGGAATGAAGTCATTTTTTGATTTTTTCAAAAAGCGAAAGGGCCGCCTCTTTCACAGCCTTTTCTTCGCTTGCGCCGTCAATCATAATTGTTTTCGCGCCAGGAATTCCGCGTGTAAAGACAATTTGCTTTTTTGCGTAGCGCTTTGAGTCTTTTTTTATTTTCGCGGCGATTTCTTGAACTGAAAGCTCTTTTCCTTCTGAATCTTTTTCAAAAAATTCCCGGTAGCCTATAGCCTGCATTCCTGGATTTTCGGGCCCGTACTTTTGTGTCAAAGCTTTTGCCTCTTTTTCAAGGCCTAGCTCAAACATTTTGTCAACGCGCTCTTCAATTCTTCTATATAGAACGTCTTTGTCGCGTTCCAAAATTATCGTTGAAAAATCATACTTTTCCCTTAGGCTGGGGCTTTGCGCGAATGCGGAGCGGGGCTTTCCTGTTGTTTGAACGATTTCAAGCGCCCTTAGGACTCGGTAGCTGTCATGAACTTGAATTTTTTTTGCGGATTCAGGGTCGGCCAAAAAGAGCTTTTGCCACATAGCCTCCTGGCCTTCCTTTAAAAGCTCTTCCTGCAATTTTTGCCGCTTTTCCGGATCGCTTGCCGGAGTTGTCGGAAGGCCTAGCAAAAAGGCCCGAATGTAAAAGCCTGTTCCTCCGCACACAATTGGAAGAACGCCTTTCTTGTAAAATTCTTCGCAAAGGGAATCGGCTTTTTCAACAAATTCCGCGACTGAATATTGTTCGTCTGGATTTTTAATGTCTATTAAATAGTGGGGAAGCGCTTTGCGCTCTTCCAAGGTGGGTTTTGCGGTTCCTATGTCCATTCCTCTATACACTTGCATAGAGTCCGCGGAAATGATTCGCGCCTCCTTTTTGCCGGAAAAAAGCCTTAGCATAAGGTCGCTCTTTCCGCTTGCGGTGGGCGCGAATATTACAAGAACCGGGATTTTATTCGGCAATTCTGTATGTCACTTCTTGAGTGAAAAGCTGGCGGGCGGCCAAAGAAACAACCTTGTCGTGATATTCAGCGATCAAGGGGTCTTTTACCATTGACATCTGGTAGGCGCGGCGGTTTGCGGCCACTGTGATTTCATAAATATTGTCTGTGAATCGAACAAGCTGTTCCAAAGGAAATGTCATTATTTTCTCCCAATACCAAAAATTTGATAAATTATTATATAGAAAGAACGGGCTTTTGTCAAGTTGCGGCCGTCCAAAATCCTATAGGCGTTAATGCTTGAAAGCGCGGCTTTTTTCGGGAAGCCTTGTCCAAGGCTTTTAAGATTCTTTCCGCCGCGGAAATTTTTTTTTACAAAATTTTTTGTTTTTTTCTTAAAATTATGTGAATTTTTGCGCTAAATGTTATATCTTATATGTGAGGAAAAAATTGAATCGAAACGTTAGCAAGGAGGCGCTTGTTCTTTCCGTCAAGGAGACGGCTTTGGACAATCGTTCCGTGTGCCTTTTGACAAAAGAAGGAATCGAATGGGCGACCCTTTTTGGCGGCCCCAAGAGCAAGCTGCGGGGAGCGGTGAGCCCTTGGAACAGCGGCGTGGCCTACATTTACAAAAACGAGGAAAAAAAATCCGCCAAAATCACAGACTTTGACGTAAAAAAATACCATCCGACCTTTCGCGAAAATCTTTTTAAGTCTTTTGCGGCGGCCTTGGCGGGCGAGATTGCCTTAAAGTCAAAGTGCGCGGGAAGCCCTGACTTGTGCTTTTTTTTGTTGAACGGTTTTTTGGACGGAATGGACTTGCTGGGCGAAAAAGAGTCCCGCCTGGGCCTCTTGCGCTTTTTGTGGCGCTATATGGATTTGCTTGGCGTAAGGCCTCAAGTTGAAAGTTGCTGCCGCTGCCAAAAAGAATTCCGCAAAATAAATTTCGCTGGAAATTTTCCTGAAAGCGCGCTAGAATTGAATGAGGGTGGAAAAAGATTCTCTTTGTATTCTCAAGCCGAAGCTTCCTTTGTTTGCGCAGATTGCTTTTCTTCACAAGAAAAGGGCCCTAGGCTTTCGGAAGAGGCGCTTTTTTATCTCAGGCTGTCTGGCGGCCAAGATATGGGCCAGGCTCGCCGCTTTAAGATTTCCGAGCGCGATTTTTGCGACTTAAAGGCCTTTTTATACGATTTGATAGAAAGCGCCATGGGAATAAAACTAAAAACTTTGGAATCAGGAAAGGGTATTTTATGAGAGCTGTAGACATCATTATGAAAAAAAGAGGCTCTTTTTTTGTTGACGACAACGGAAAAAGAAGCATGGTTGGAGACACAAAGCTTAGCGAAGAGGAAATCAAATTCATCGTTGACGGTTATGTGGCGGGAACAATTCCTGATTACCAAATCTCTTCTTGGCTTATGGCCGTCTACTTTAATGGAATGGACTTTGAGGAAAGCGCGGCCCTTACAAAGCTTATGCTTCATTCTGGAGACACGATTGAGCTTCACGGAGAAAAATACGAGGCGATGGGCTTGAAGGGGCCTTTTGTTGACAAGCATTCAACCGGCGGCGTCGGCGACAAAATCTCTTTGCCGCTCGCTCCAATAGTCGCTTCTTGCGGAGTTCAGATTCCGATGATGAGCGGCCGCGCCTTGGGCCATACCGGCGGAACCTTGGACAAGCTTGAATCAATCGAGGGCTACAAGGTCGGCTTGACCCCGGACACTTTTAGGGAATACATTTCAAAAGACGGTTTCGCGATGACCGGACAAACAAAGGAAATCGTTCCTGCCGACCGCTTGCTTTACGCCTTGCGCGACGTTACGGGAACTGTTGAGTCCGTTCCCCTTATAACTGCCAGCATTCTTTCAAAGAAGGTTGCCGAAGGAAGCGACGCGCTTGTCTTTGACGTTAAGTACGGAAGCGGAGCCTTTATGAAAACCCGCGCCGCCGCTTTGGAATTGGCTAATTCCCTTGTAAAGACCGCTCAAGCGATGGGCAAAAAAGCCGCCGCCTTGATTACCAACATGAACACGCCGCTTGGATACAAAATCGGAAACTTCTTGGAAATCGAGGAGACAGTCGAATGCTTGCAGGGAAAGGGACCTGAAGACGTTATGGAATTGACTTGCGCCTTGGGCGCCCAAATGCTTCTTCTTGGCGGAAAGGCTTCTTCCAAGGAAGAGGGAATCGCAAAATGCAAGGAAGCCGTTTCTTCCGGCAGGGCGCTCCAAAAATTCTTGGACAACGTTGACCGCCAGGGCGGCGACTCAAAAAAATTGATGGAGCAAATCGGAAAGAGAAGAAGTCCCTTTAAGGCGGAGCTTAAGGCTCAGAAAGACGGCTTTGTCGAAATCGACGCCTACAAGACAGGCTTGGCCGGAGTTTACCTTGGCGTTGGACGCAACAAGACCACCGATCCTGTTTGTCCCGACGCTGGAATGGTCTTGCATGTGAAAAGCGGAGAGAAGGTTAAGGCCGGAGACGTGATTATGGAAGTTTACGGAAAGGACAAGGAATGCCTTGAGCCGGCCTTGGCAAAGCTAAACGAGGCTCTTTCGTATAAAGAAAGCCAAGAGCAAAAGCTTCCCCTTATTTACAAAGAAATAAATTAGTTTGGAATAGTGTTTTGAAAAACTGGAACAAAAAAGAAATCTCTAGAGAGCAAGCGCTTTCCTTGCATCAAAAATACGGCTTGGACGCTTTGGAATCTTCTATATTTGCGCGGCGAGGAATCACCGCCGGCTGCGACTTGCTTTATTACCTCGAGGACGACGCCCGCTTTTTGACAAACCCTTATGAGTTTTCTCAAATGGAAGACGCGGTTGATAGAATCTTGGCCGCCGTTGACGAAGGCGAAAAGCTTTTGATTTTCGGAGACCGCGACGTGGACGGAATAACGGCGACCGCGGTTTTGTACGAACAGTTAAAGCGAATGGGCCTTGACGTTTCTTTCAGGCTGCCTTCAGGCGACGACGCGTACGGCTTGAGCATGGCGGCTGTGGAAGAATTCGCGAAGGACTACGGAAGCCTTTTGATAACGGTTGACTGCGGAATATCAAACCTTGCGGAGATTCAACGCGCGCAAGAGTTGGGAATAAGCGTCATTGTGACAGACCACCACAATCCGCCGCCGACTCTTCCGCCAGCCGAAGTGATTTTAAATCCAAAATGCCAAGACTCTGGCTATCCCTTTAAGGATATTTCGGGTTGCGCGGTCGCCTTCAAGCTTAGCCAGGCCTTGCGCTTTTCACAGACTGAATTGTACAAGCAGGACATTTGCCTTTTGAACGTTCGGGACGAAAGCCTTGTCGAATGCTTGAAGCTTAGAAATTTGACCAAAAGAAAAAGCTTTCAAAAAGACTTTTCCGACGGCGCTTCAAACATTTCCTCAAGCGGCCTCTTGGACTTTTTGCGCGGAGAGCAAATATTCGTTTGGGACTTGCCGAAAGTTTCCGCTGACTTGAAAAATATTTTTGGTTCCGGCGTTGACTTCAATCTCTTTGACCTCAGGCCTGAAGCCGCAAAAATTATTCCTTCAGTCGGCCGCCTTTCTTTGGAACGCCTTTCGGCGCTTTCAAAATTCGCGCTTTATTCGGAATCTGAAGGAAGCGAACTTGACGCTTTTTACAACATCTTTGTCACATACTTGAACAAGAAAATCGAGCAAAACTTTAAAGGCCACAAGGACGCTGACGATAGGGACATGCAGCTTGTAATGCTTTCAGTCTTTAGCGACATCATGCCTCTAAAAAACGAAAACAGAATCTTGGCCAAGCGCGCCTTGGAAACGATAAATCTTGGCCGGCCAAGGCCAGGCTTGATAGAGCTCTTTGCCCGCCAAGGACTTTTAGGAAAAAAGCTTTGCGCCAAAGACATGGGCTGGAACGTGATTCCCGCGCTAAACGCGGCGGGCCGTTTGGGAACGCCGGAAGATTCCCTTAATCTTTTTCTTGCGGAAAGTCCCGACCTTAGGGAAGAGTACGCCGCAAAAATATTGGGCCACAACGAAGAGCGCAAAAAACTTGAGAACGCCTCTTGGGAATATTTGGGCGGCCGGCCTGAAAAATCCCTTCAGAAATTCAACGGAAAATTTTGCTTGATTGTCGAAGAGAAAATTCACAGGGGGGTCGTAGGCCGCATCGCCGCGAAATTGGTTCAGCGGACAAAAGTTCCTTCGATTGCGATGTCAAAGGTTGACGGAACTTATATCGGCTCGATGAGAACCGCCCGCGGAGTTCATTGCACGAAATTTTTGGATCAGTTTGGAGACATTTACATAAACCACGGAGGCCACGCGGGAGCGGCGGGCTTTTCCCTTACGAGCGAAAACTTTGAGCTTTTCACAAAAAAAATTTCCGGCATTGTCCAGGAATTGGTCTTGGGCGAAGACGAGAATCAAAGCGTTGACATCGACGCGGAGCTTTCGGCCCAATACGTCAACGAAGATTTGATTAAAGTTGTCGATAAATTTGAGCCCTATGGAAACGAAAATCCGGAATTGATTTTTATGACCAAGAACGCGAAAATCGCCGGCGCCCAAATAATGGGAAAAGGCGAGCGGCAGCACCTAAAGCTTTTTGTTGAAATCGGAAAGTTAAAGTGGCCCGCGCTTTGGTGGGACCAAGCCGCCCGTTTGGGAACGGAATTTAAGGTTGGGGATTTCATTGACCTTGCCTATAATTTCCAGCGGAACACCTTCAACGGCCACGAAGACCGCCAGCTTGTAATTGTCGACGCAAGGAAGTCAAGCTAAGGTCATTGAATTTTTCGCGTCGGGTATTTTTGAGCGAATTCCCTTTGCCGCTTTCTGACAGCCTGGATGATTTTGTTTCCCGCTTCCAATTGATTGATTTGGTCCATATGCCAATCCAAGTTTGAAGGCGGGAAGGGCGGATCTGGATTTGGCGCCCTTTGCGCGAAATATTTTTTTGCAAGCGCGACCGCGGCCTCTTGGCTTCCTTTTTCCTGGACGCGCTTTAGGTATGGCTCTCCCAAGCCGCATATCCTTGCTTTTGAATCCAACTCGTAAATCTCAGGCCTGTCGTTTGTCTTTTGAACGTTTCTGATTGTGACGCTGCGGCCGTTTGCGCAAGTGTAGATTTTTCCCGCGGACTGAATGTGCTTTACAACCGAAAAGGTTTTTCCTCCGTCAGAAAAGAAAGCCATTTCGTTTGTGTATTCCATGTCGGTTCGCCAATAGCGGATTGTGTAAACCGCGTCGCTTGTTATGTAGCTTGAATAAATGTCGGTTGAAGAAACCGGAGGGCAAACTTTCACGCCGTCGGCTTCGGACATTTTGCACCAAAATCCTTCCAAGGGATCGCTCTCGCTTTTTTCAACAAGGCTTTTCTCTTCAACGGAATTTTCCTGGCTAAGATTTGAGTCGAGCTTTACGGCGAAATTAAGGTAAAGGTTTCCGCCGATAATAGCGACAGGAATCACGCTGGCTTCCTTTAGCCTTGGATGCCATACAAACATTTCCCAAACGGAAGAGTCTCCTGAACTTTCGCCGCTTGTCACAAGGGGCCTGTATTCTATGAAGATTCTTTCGGCTTCCGGACAAGTTGAATCGTTCAAGGTTCTTTCCGCCGTAAAGTGTTCGGGCTCCGCGCGCCTGTCCAAGTACCAGCCGTAAAAAGTCTTTAGCAAAATCGCCGCGCCTTCCTTGCGCTTTGGCTCGCTTCCTTCTTCCGCGCATGAAAAAATTACGTATCGGTCGTCGCGCTCCCAAACGCCTTCAAAAGTCTCTGGAACGCCTACGGAAAATTCGCCGTCGGTGACTTGGCTCCAGGCGCAAAAGGAGGCGGCGATCAAAGAGAAAATTAGCGATATTTTTGCAAACTTTTTCACTTATATATTATCGGAAGATTTCATAGTTTCTTTTTTGTTTTTTCACGCTATTGACAAAGTTTTTTCAAATTGATATTATAACTTTTACATTTTTCTTAAAAATATTTTTTGGGGGATATCTTGGCTAGAAATCAGACTTCTGCAGAAAAGCGCCACGCTCAGAGCGAAAAGCGCAGAATGCGCAACAAGGCAATTAAATCAGAATGCCGCACTTACGCAAAACAATTCGTCGCGTTGGTGGTAAAAAAGGATAAGGACGCCGCCGCGGCTAAGTTAAAGCAGCTTCAGAGCGCTTTGGA
>JAILDQ010000321.1 GCA_024689365.1 Treponema sp.
CCGCTACAAAAAAGATAGCGGTGACAAAAGCCTTTTCTTTGAGGGAATCAGCGTGAAGCAAAGGTCCTTGCAAGGCGTTAATTTTTCCTTAGAAAAAAAATTATTTGAAAAATTTAATTTTGTCGAAGGCGGAATTGAAGAGCGGCCCAACCACGATTCAATTTTAATTTCAGAGCCAGTCGCTAAAAAACTTGGCGTTCATATTGGCGACAGCGTTGTTTTGCTGACGGAAACTCCTTTTGGCTATCAAAATACAATCAATCTTGTTGTTACTGGAATTTTCCAAGACTCAAGCGTTTTTGGAATGTACACTTCTTATATGGATTACCCGGCTTTAATGACAGCCTTAGGGTGGAGCCAATTTTCTACTGCGGAACTTTCATTTGATTTTGTGGACAAGATTTGCGTGTATTATCCAAACGGCTCTCCGAGTGAAAAAGAGCTTTTTCGAGTGCAATCTGAATTGGAAAAACGCTTTGACATGTTCCCCTTAAAGTTTGACAAAAAGGATTGGCAGGATTACGAGGTGCCGGAAGGAAAAGTCGTATACGCGCTGATACCGTTGATTGCGAATGTTTCGGATTTGCAAAAACTTTCAAAGGCCTTGCGGGCGATTGTGGCTTTGATTGTCGTAATGCTTGTAGTGATTATTTCTGTTGGAATATCAAGCACTTTTAGAGTCATAATATTAAAGCGCGCTGTTGAAAGCGGAACTTTCCGAGCCTTGGGAATGAAGCCTAGCGGCTTGATGGCCCTTTACTTTACTGAGATTTTGCTTTTGTTGATTTCCGGAACTGCGATTGGACTTGCGGCTTCTCTTGTGATTGTAAAGATTGCCTCGGCGTACAACCTTTCCTTTATCTCTGGATTTGACTTGTTTTTGACCGGAGGCCATTTGTCGCCCGTATTTTACGCCGGGGAGGCTTCAGCTTTGCTGGCGATTATTTTCGTAACCACATTGGGCGCCGTGTTGTTTACATTGCGTAAGCTAGTTCATATAAGTCCGGTTGGCGCGCTTGCCACTGTTACTTAAGAGCCAACCGGTTTTGTTAGGAGTTGAATATGAAGAAGATTTTTGCTTTGATTGTTTTTTTTGCCTTTTCGGCGCCCTTTTTCGCGCAAAAGATTTCTACGGCGGAGGCCAACGCTCTTTTAAAGAAGGTTGACGCCGCAACAGGATATTATGGCGTGGATTTTACGGGAGAATACGTTTTGGTGCAAGAAAAGCCTGGACAGGGAAGCAGCATTACAAGCGCCATTATGTATAGAAGGGATTCAAAGTCAATGTGCACTATACGCATTACTGGGCCTGACGCCGACAAAGGAAAGGGATACGTTCAGTTTGACAAAAACATTTGGTTTTACGATCCGTCCAACAGGCAGTTCACTTTTACGGCTCCAAAGGACAAATTTCAGGACACAAACGTGAACAACAGCGACTTGCGTCCCCAGCATTATTCTGAAAATTATGACATCGAAAGCGCTGAATATGTTACGCTTGGAAAATTGAATTGCATTTGCTTTACTTTGAACGCTTCCAAAAAACTTTTGAATGACGTGGACTATCCGGCCCTAAAGCTATGGGTTACAAAAGACGACTTTCTTACGCGAAAAAGAGAGGACTACAGCCTTTCGGGCCAGCTTTTGCGCGTAACAGCCATTCCCAGCTACCAGAAGGTTGACGGCCGTTCCGTTCCTTCAAAAATGGTAATCCAAGACCGTCTTCGCGGCTTGAAGATAAACGGAAAGATTAAGTATGAAAGCACGCAGGTAACTGTGTCAAATGTGTCTTTTCAAAAGTTGGGAGATGTTGTATACTCAAAGCAATATCTTGAAAATATGAGCCTTTAAATGTGTGTAAGTTTTAAGCAAATGTTTTTTAGGCGAGCGTCATCACTCGCCTTTTTTATCTTTGTTATTCTTTTCTTTTCGGGGCAAGGGCTTTTTGCTCAGCTCTACGTCACAAACAACGGAATCATTATGGAAAAACTTCCTGACGAAGACGTTCAGGAAGTAGAGCGCTTGAACCATGAAGCGGAGCTTGAAGACGAGCTTGAGCGCGAGAAGGAGCTTTCCGAAACGGAAGCTTTCGATTTGGATGATGTGGAAAATGCCGATGAAATAGATGACCTCTTTGGCGAAGACGCCGAGGGTGACGTTGAGGCTCCTGTTACCACTCCGACAACTGAAATCGTAAAGGTTGACGCAAAAAACAAGCCTGTTGAATTTAGCGGAAATTTGAGCGCCGAATTGGGAGGGCTCGCTTGGTTCTATCCTTGGGAAGACACAAAGCCTGTGGCAACTTTTAGCAACACTTTAAAATTTATTGGCCGTCCGCGAAGCGACTTTTATGTATACGGCTCGTTTTTGACCCAGTTTCCCAGCATGGACTTTGGAATTTACGAGCTCTTCTTTGACTATACAATATTGGGTTTGGTTGACTTGAGTGCCGGAAAGCGAGACATTTCTTGGAGCCATTCAAGAAACCTTCACACCAATTTGATTGACTATCAAAGCGGAACTGTTGACGGATCGAAGATTCTTAATCCTGACAAGCGCACGACTGACGATTCAAGGTTTACCTTGTCCATATCGGTGCCGGTTTTATCATACGGCTCTATTCATACTATAGCCCAATACCAAAGCAGGGTTCTTGAAGAGGAGATTCCTGACTACATTTCCATGGACGCCAAGATTGAAGCAAACGTTAGGCACTTTTCTTTTGCGCTTTTGGCAAAAAGGTGGGCCAAGCAAGACTCTAGAAGGTATGATCCGTGTTTTGGCGGAGAGGTTGTTTCCACAATTTTGGGAAAAGACTCAAACTTGTTCGCGCAAGGACTTTTTCATATTGGTTTTGGCTCAAAGCGTCTTACAAGAGCCAGAGGAACTGTGGGAATCTACAAATACTTTGAGAATCCAATAATGCTCGGCCTTTCGTTTGAGTATCAATGCGTTTGGGACAAGAGCGAGAATGAATATAATGCAACGGATTCCAATGGAAACGCTGTTGCATGGGATTCTACAAAAAATTATGGCGCCTTGCAGCATTTGTTTGCCGCCGAAATATTTTGGTCGCGCTTTATCTTTACAAAAAAATGGACTTTTGGCGGAAAATGGTTCCACGATTACCACAACGATTATGGAATTATCACCCCGGGCATTACTGTTGAAACAATTCTTCCTTACGTTGACTTTAAGACAACCGCTCCCATTTATTACGGAAGCCAGCAAAAATACGGCTTAGTGTTTGAGATAGTTTTAAATCTTACTTATTAATCTTTATTTGTTTTCGTAGTCTTGGCCAGTAATCACGCCGTCTTTGATGTGGATTACGTGGTCGCTCATGCTTACGATTTTTTGGTCGTGGGTTGAAAAGACAAAAGTTGTGTTCAATTCTTTGTTAAGCTTTTTCATCAACTGCAAGATTTGGTCGCCGTTCTTTGAGTCAAGGTTGGCGGTTGGTTCGTCGGCCATAATTACAGGCGCCTTCGCGCTCAAGGCTCTGGCGATGGCGACGCGCTGGCGCTGGCCGCCCGAAAGTTCCGCGGGCTTGTGGTTTTTCCAATCGGTAAGGCCAACTGTTTCTATCAAATAGTCAACCCATTCTCCGGCTTCCTTTTGGCTCATCGAGCGGCTTTGGGGAAGGTGGCCCAACTTTAAGGGCAACTCAACGTTTTCCCGAACGTTTAGAACTTGAATCAAGTTGAAGTTTTGGAAAATAAAGCCAAGGTTAAGGCGGCGCAATTCCGTCATATGGCGGTCAAGGCTGGAAGGGATTGACTTTATTTGCTCCAATTTGCGGTCTCCGTAAACGTCTGTGCCGTCCACGATGATTTTTCCGCTTGTCGGCAAGTCAATCAAGCCCATCAAGTTTAGCAATGTCGATTTTCCGGAACCGGAAGGTCCTGAAACGGACGCAAATTCGCCAGCGTTTATCGAAAAAGTCGCCTCTTGAACGGCGTGAACGGAGATTTTTCCCATTTGATAGACTTTGCTGACGTTTTGCAGTTCCAATATTGCCATAGACAACAATCATATCAAATTTGGTGAATATAATCAAGTGCGCTGGGGAAAATGCGTCTCTCTGTCGCGGTCTATTGAAACAATCTTGTTATTTTGATATTATATTTCAATTATATATTTAACAATTTTTTTGGAGAATTTTAATATGGCAGGTCAAGTTAATCACGAGTGTACTTTGGACAAAATCATTTCTTTGTGCAAGCGCAGAGGATTTGTATATCAGGCTTCAGAAATATATGGCGGTCAGGCCGGCGCGTGGGATTACGGTCCCTTGGGAGTGAACTTCAAGCGCAACATTCAAAACGAATGGTGGCATTATATGACTCAATTGCGCGACGACGTT
>JAILDQ010000046.1 GCA_024689365.1 Treponema sp.
TTCGTAAAGAAAATAGTAAGGGGCAACGCTTGCGACAATTCCTATGCTGGTAAGAATCGTGGCTATTACCGTGTACTTTTTGTAGCGGCCGATGTAAGGCGCGACGCTTTTTATCATAAGACCTCCGTAATTGTTAGTTTATGCTAACTATTACGGAGTATAAAGGAAGGAGATTTTTTCTTCTACTCAAAAAGGAGATATTTTTAACACTTTTCGCTCACGCCTTATTCCAGCGCGGCCTTTAGCGCTTGCATGAAAACTTTTCCGGCGCGGGTAAAGTTTTGGCCTTTTCGCCAAACGACGTACATCGGCGTTGTGAGTTCTGGCATCAGGGGCTTGAAGCAAAGGGGGCTGTCGCGTCCGGTGTTGGCAAGGCCTTCAAAGGTCAAAAGGTAGCCGACGCCTTCTCGGGCAAGAACGCTTCCGTTGTAGGTCAGGTCCAAGGTCGCAGCTATGTTCAGCTTTTTTGTGTCGTCGCCGAGCCAGCGGGGAAGGTCTGCGATTATCGCTTGGCGAGAAACCATTATGGGCTTTCCAAAAAGGTCTTTGGGCTCGATGTAGTCTTTTTTTGAAAGTTCCGAATCCCGCCTCATCACTAGGCCCCAGCGGTCAACCGCGTGAACCGTCAGCTGGTTGTATTTTTTTAAATCGACGTTTTCCACGATTACCGCAAAGTCAAAAAGGCCCTTGTCAAGTTTTTCCAAAACGCGCTCGCTGTCTCCTGCGTAAAGGTGAAAGCGAATCTTTGGATGCTTTGCCTTGATTTGTTTTATGCATTTTGCAAGAAACGAAATGTTCTTTGATTCCGCGCCTGCAATCGATATGTCGCCTGAAATTTCGTCTTCTTTGAGCGCCTTAAAGTCAAGAAGGGTTTTGTCCGCCATTTCAAGAATGTCTTCCGCGCGCTCGCGCAAGAGCTCTCCGGCGGGCGTGAGCTTTATCGAATAGTTTGTTCTTTCAAAAAGCTTTTCGCCAAGCTCCCATTCCAGGTCCTTGATTTGCCTGCTCATCGTCGGCTGGGTGACGTTCAGTTTTTCGGCGGCCTTCGTAATGTTTCCTAAGCGGGCCGCTTCCAAAAAATATTTTAAGACGCGAAGTTCCATAAAAACAGTATAGCGCGGCTTTTTTCTTTTGTCATTGCTAAAAGGCATAATTAGTCATAAAAACAAAGTATTGGTAATAACTAAAAAATCGCGCTATATTTTCTTTAGTTTGAACAAACGGAGGCGAATATGCAAAATCCAAACTTGGCTAGAATCGACAGGACAAACGAACATTACACTTTTGAGCTTGAAAAAAATGTCGAGCGAACCACAGTCACTTTTAAAAATCATTTTGGAATTGAATTGGCGGGCGACCTTTACACGCCAAAGGCCCCGAATCAAGTTCAAGGCGACGTTAAGAAAACAAATCCCGCTCTCGCGATTTGCGGTCCTTTTGGCGCGGTCAAGGAACAGTCGTCAGGCTTTTACGCAAACCAAATGGCGGCCCGCGGCTTTATTGTCCTTGCCTTTGACCCTTCCTTTACAGGAGAGTCTGGAGGCGAGCCGCGTTTTATGAACAGCCCCGACATCAACACAGAAGACTTTATGGCGGCGGTTGATTTTCTTTCTTGCCAGCCGAACATCGATTCTGAAAAAATCGGCGTTATAGGAATTTGCGGTTGGGGCGGAATGGCAATCAACGCTGCGGCGATTGACACCAGAGTTAAGGCGACTGTCGCTTCAACAATGTACGACATGAGCCGCGTGACCGCAAACGGTTATTTTGACGGGGCGAATTCCGCGGAAGAAAGAAATAAATTAAGAAAGGCCCTTATGGCTCAAAGGCTTGAAGATTATAAAAGCGGCTCTTGTAAATTGTCGGGCGGCGTTGTGGATCCCCTTCCAAATGACGCTCCTTATTTTGTAAAGGATTATCACGACTACTATAAAACTCCGCGCGGCTATCATGAACGAAGCCTAAACTCGAATGGCGGCTGGGCTGCGAGCGCTTCGACCTCTTTGCTTAACACAAAACTCTTGGCCTATTCAGACGAAATCACAAGCGCTGTTATGGTCTTGCATGGTGAAAAGGCCCACTCCCGCTATTTTGGAGAGGATGCCTTCAAGCGTTTGACAGGCGACAACAAGGAGCTTGTAATTGTTCCAGGCGCGAGCCACACCGACCTTTACGACGGCGGAGACAAAAACTATATTCCTTTTGACCGCTTGGCTGAATTTTTTAAGAAAAACCTGAATGTTTGATTTGTCATGAGGAGGCGCAAAATGAAAAAAATAATTATCGCGCTTGCGGCGCTTTGCATTTTTTTTAGCCAAGAATTTTTCGCGCAAGGAAAAAAATCTGCCGTTTACTTTAGCCGGGAGATAAGCCCGCAAAGCGTTCAGGCTATCTACGAAAGACTTGGAAAAAAATTAAGCGGACGTGTCGCCATTCAGCAAAGCATGGGAGAGCCGGGCGGATACCTTTTTATTCAACCTGAACTTTCCGCGCCCTTGGCAAAAAAGCTTGGAGCTTCCTACATTAATTCCACTGGCGTAAGCGACACTGCTGCCATTCGAAAAGAAATTGCAAAAGAACACGGTTTTACAAAAGCCGCTCCTGTTGACGTTATTGATGAAGACGGCGACATTGATCTTCCTGTCCAGGGCGGCCGCGTTCTTAAAAAAAATATTGTGGGCGCTCATCTAAAGAATTACGATTCCCTTTTGGTTTTGACACACTTTAAAGGCCACGCTGTTTCCGGAATCGGCGGAATAATGAAAAACATGTCGATTGGAATTTCAAGCCCGGCCGGAAAAAGGTTGATTCACTCGGGCGGCGCAACATCTTCTTATTACACACATCGCGACCAAGACGCCTTTCTTGCCGCAAATGTTGAGGCCGCAAAATCTGTGATGGAATTCTTTGAAGGCCGGGTTCTTTACATTAACTTTCTCTTTAAACTTTCAAATCAGTCGGATTACGGAAGCGTCCGCCCAAAGCCTGTTATTCCCGACATTGGTATTTTGGCTTCGACCGATCCTGTGGCTCTTGACCAAGCGAGCGCCGATTTGATTTACGCCGCCAAGGGAAGCGAGCCGTTGACAAAATTGTTCGAGTCAAGGAACGGCCGCTATTCGATTGAATATGCAAATGAATTGGGCCTTGGTTCCTTAAACTACGAGCTTGTTGAAATCAATTCAGGAGAAAAGAAAATGAAAATTCAAATTACAATCGACAACGGAAAAAATAAGAATGCAATCACCGCGAGTCTTGCGGAAAATTCCTCCGCAAAGGCCTTTTATCAAGCGCTTCAAAAAAAGCCTCTCGTCGTAAAAATGAACGACTACGGAAGCTTTGAAAAGGTAGGCCCGCTCGGACAAACTTTTCCTACAAACGACGAGCAAATCATAACAGCGCCCGGCGACATAATTTTGTATCAAGGAAATCAAATTTCGATTTACTACGACAAAAATTCTTGGTCCTTTACACGACTTGGAAAAGTTGATTCTTTGAAGCAAAAGCAGTTGAAAGAAATTTTAGGAAGCGGCGGCGTTACGGCCACCTTTACGATTGCCGAATGAAAATCATAGGCTTTGTGTCCAATTGTTTTTTCGTTGCCTTTCAAAAAATATGAAGGCCGCTCCGCAAAGAATGATTTGAACGATTGTGGAGCAGGGGGTCGCAAGTCCGATTCTAAACAGCGTTGGATTTTTGGTCAGACTCATTGCGTATGAAACTGGAACACGGACTCCAAAGGCGCCTGCGATTCCTTGAGCCATTACAAAGCCTGTGTTTCCGCAACCGTTAAAGTAGCCGATGAAGCAAAAGAGGAAGGAAACAAAAAGGGTGTCAATCGCGTAGGCCTTTAGGTAACTGTGGGCGGCGGCGATGACTTCCTTGTTGTTTGAAAAAATCGAGGCGAGCGCGTCTCCGTGAAAGAATGCGCCCCAAGCCATAAAGATTCCGCAAGCAAGTGAGGCTGCGATTGAATACAAAAGCGCCTTCTTTGCCCTGCCGTATTCTTGCGCTCCGATGTTTTGGGCGACAAAGGCCGACAGTGATTGCGAAAAGGCCGAAGGAACCAGCATTATGAAGGCGCAAACCCTTTCGGCCACGCCGACTCCAGCCGACGCTATCAAGCCTAGACGGTTTATGATTGCCGCGATTACCAAAAATGAAATCGTCACAAGGCCGTCCTGCAATGAAATCGGAGCGCCGGTTTTGCAAACGAGCCTGATGTAAAAAATATTCCATCGAATGTTTTTCTTTCCGAATGAAAATGGAAGGCCCTTCTTTCGCGCCACGGCAAGGCAGAATACGACGCTCAGGGCTTGGGCAAGAACGGTGGCGATCGCCGCTCCTGCCGCCGCCATTTTAAAGACCGCCACAAAAAGCAAGTCGCCAAAAATGTTTATCAGGCAAGCGACCAAGACCGTGTAAAGGGGAGTCTTTGAGTCTCCCATTCCCCTAAAGACGCTTCCCAAAACATTGTAGCCTGTAATGAAAATCGTTCCAGCGGAGCAAATGTGAACGTAGTCCAAGGTCTTGTCAAAGGCTTGGGCTGGAGTTTGCATCAGAAGCGCGAAAGGACGGGTTGCGAAAATCATAATGATTGTTACCGCAAGGCCAAGCATTATAAAAAATATTACGCTTGTTCCAACGATGTCGGCGGCCTTTTCTTTTTGTCCTCCGCCAAGCGCTTGAGCCATTTGAATCGTGGTTCCCATCGCAAGGCCGGTAATTATGAATGTGATTGTGTGCATCATCATAGAGCCTGTGGCTACGGCGGAAACGTCCGCGGCCTTTCCAAACTGGCCGACGACGAGCAAATCGACCGCGCCGTAAAAGGACTGCAAAAATAGAGCGCCCAAAACCGGAAGAGCGAAGCGCAAAAGCCTTGGGGCGATTTTTCCTTTTGTG
>JAILDQ010000098.1 GCA_024689365.1 Treponema sp.
CCAGATTCCAAAGGGAGAAATTCCGAACAAGGCGGAAGGCTTTTCCTTTTTGACCAAAAAATAAAGGTCTTTTACCAAAAGGTTCACGCTTTGGCGCCTAAAGTCTTCCAAGTCCATTTCTTGCCCGTATTTTTTGAATGAAGCGGAATCGTCGATTCCAGAAATCGGGTAAAAGTAATCGTCAAGATGAATGCCGTCAACAGGATATTTTTGAAGAATCTCCTTGACACCGCTGACAATCAAATCGCGAACTTTCGGCTGGCCTGGATCAAGGTAAAAGTTTCCGTCCGAACTTGGCAAAATAAATTTTTTTATCGGCTTAAAGGCGGGCCTGGTCAAAAGCAAGTCGTCAAGGCTTTGTCCTTTTTTTGCCTTTATGCGGTAAGGATTTATCCAAGCGTGAACGGCGATATTCTTTTTATGGGCGGCATCGCAAAAATAAGCCAAAGGGTCAAAGCCGTCGTTGGGTGCCTGGCCTTCCCGTCCCGTAAGCCAAGCGCTCCAAGGGAAAATTTTTGAATCGTAAAGCGCGTCTGCGGAAGGCCGAACTTGCAAAAAAATCGCGTTGAAGCCCAAAAGGGCGCATTGGCCAACAATAAAATCGCAGTCGTCCTTTAATTTTTGCGAATCGCAGGTTTTGGAACGCGGATAGTTTCCGCTGATGGCGGCGACCCAAACGCCCTTCATTTTGCCGGAATCTTTTGGCAAAATGGCTTCAGGCTCTCTTTCAAGCGAGCTTTGAGAAACGCAGGAAATAAAAAAGACAGAGGCGAAGAGCGCCAAACAAGCGAGCGCCTTTTTTTTTAGCAGCTTGAAACTATTCAATAGAAAGAATGTTTGCAAAACCAGTCACTTCAAAGACTTCGCGAACAACGTCGTTCACGCCGACAAGTTTCATCGAGCCGCCAGCGGCGTTCATTTTCTTTTGGGAATTGAGCATGATTCTAAGGCCCGCGGAAGAAATGTATTCTATATTGTTGAAGTCAAAAAGCAATTCTTTTACGCCTTCAAGCGCCGAGGAAAGAGCGTCTTCCAATTGAGGGGCGGTTGTTGTGTCCAAACGTCCGGAAAGGGCGACAGTCAATTTGTTGCCGTCTTTTGTCTGCTTTATATCCATAAATTCAATTATAGCGCAGATTTAGCGTCCGCGCAATCTTTTTTGTAATGCAAGACTATCGTTCCGCGCTCGTTCAAGACCTTTGAGCCGGCCAAAGTCCAGCGGCTTTCAAGGCCTTGCTCCAAAAAATGAATTCCGCGTCCGATTGTCACAGGCTCCACCGTCAAAAAGATTTGGTCAACTAGGCCGGCTCTGAGAAAATCGGCGTTTGTGGAAGGGCCGCCCAAAAGCGCGGCTTTTTGAACGCCATAGGCTTCTATTTTGTCGCGAATTTCCTGGGCGCTTCCAGACAAAAAAATTCTTTCAACGCCGTCGTCTTCCGCTTTAAAGGCGCTCGGATCGTGGCAAAGGACAAAGTTTTTCACGCCCTTGATTTTATTCTTGGCGGTTCGCCGGCCCATAATCACCGCGTCGCAGTTTTTTGCTTCTTGGATAAAAAAATCGCGGTCTTCCTTTGAGCCGTATTCCTGAATGCCCCGCTCGCCGTCAAGCGCCGCGATTCCGTCAATTGAAAGGGCCATGTAAAGAATGATTGTCACAGCTTGACTCTCAAAAGAAAATCGTCTCGCAAGGCTGAATCTTGGCTCAAAGTTCCCCTGTGCGAAAGCGTGGAAGTGACCACGCCCGGCCTGTTCACTCCCCTCATTGACATGCAAAGGTGTTCGGCTTGAACAAGGACTATAACGCCTTTTGCGCCAAGGTTTTCCATCAAAGCGTCGGCGATTTGCTCAGTCAAATTTTCCTGAATCTGGGCTCGGCGGGCGTAAACATTCACCAAACGAACCAACTTGCTAAGGCCTACGACCTTCCCGTTGGGAACATAGCCGATCGCTACTTTTCCAAAAAATGGAAGCAAGTGGTGCTCGCACATTGAATAAAATTGAATGTCTTTTTCTATAACCAAGTCAGAGGCGGTGGAATCAAAGCGCTTTGAAAGAATTTCCTTGGGATTTTGCTCGTATCCGCCAAATATTTCCTTGCAAGCGCGCGCAACGCGGTCAGGAGT
>JAILDQ010000137.1 GCA_024689365.1 Treponema sp.
CCTGTCACGCGGCGAACGACGTTTCCGTTTATGTCAAGCAAAACCAATTCGTTCGAGCCGTAAGCGCAAACCCAAAGCGTTCCGTCAGCGTTAGCCAAAACGGAAGACGGCTGGCTGAATATTTGGAAAGAGCCGCCTGGCGTTGAATTCAATCCGTCATATGTTCCTGTTTCTGTGTAGCGTCCGTCTGTTTGAACCGAAGCGTTTACGCGACGCTCGCGGACAACTTCGATTTTGTTCTCCAAAAGAATTCCGCCGTAACCCGCTTCTTTTGCAAAGTCCCATTGTTCAAGGGCGGTTCCTTCCATGCCGGCGCGGTAGTAAGCTTTTCCAAGCCAATCCAAAATCAAGTTTTCGTCAGGCAAATACGCGAGGGCTTTTTCAAATTGCATTATCGCGTCGTTAAAAAAACCGCGGTAATAGGATTGAACTCCCCGCCTGAATTCCTCTTCCGCAAAGCCCGCTTCCGCGCTTCTGTTAAGGGAAGAATCATTTTTTGAATCCGTAAAAAGATGCTCGGCCAATGTTTGTGAAAAAGCCGAGGAAAAAATAAAGGTGAACGCAATAAAAAGAAAGACGATTTTTTTCATCAGTGCCTTGTCCTCGCCTCTTCCAAAGAATCAAGATGTTTTTTTATCTCAACGTTTTCAGGAAGCTTTTCTTCCGCGCGCTTCAAATATTTTGAGGCTTCTTCCAAAAGGCCAAGCTTGTAGTAAACCCAGCCAAGAGAGTCAAGGCAAGCCGCGTTTTGAGGAGAGTTGTCCAAAGCTTTTTTGCAATAGCCCAAGGCCCTTGTCAAGTCGCGGCCTTCTTCCGCCAAAACGTAGCCCATTCCATTCAAGGCCGTAACGTTGTCGGAATCTTTTTCCAAAGAGCGCTCGTAATATTCCAAGCATTTTTCAATGTCGTGGTTTTCCCAAGAAATAAAGGCAAGAGAGGCGAGAACGTCGGCGCTCTTGTAGCCGGTTTCCAAAAGCTTGTTCAGCTCAAAGTCGGCAAGGCGCTTTCGGCCGCTTTTTACGTAAATGATTGCAAGCAGGTAGCGGCACTGCAAAACCCGTTGATAGTCTTTGCCGCCAGTAACGACTTGCTCAATGTACATCAAGGCGTCGTCATATTTTTCAAGCCGCGCGTAGCACAAGCCAATATAGTAAGCCAATTCAAAATTGTCGGCGCCGCTGTCATCAGGCAAGGCCAAGAAAAAGGCCAGCGCGTCCGCAAATTTTCTTTGCGCGTACAGACTGATTCCGTTTGAAAGAACCGAACTTTCCATATTGCTTTCCCCCACCCATTTTTCATTAGACAAGCGGCGGCTTGCCTTACTTTATATTTTATACCTTAAATTCAATTCCGTCTATAGCAAGAGCGGCCGTTGGCTCCGCGAAAATTCTTGACACCGCCGCGTAGCCCTCAACGCAAGCGTCGTAATCGGAATATTCCCTTGAAGAGCTGTGGACTTTTCCGCCCGTAAAAATTCTTTCGTAAAGGCCCGAGCCCAACTCTTTAAAAGAAACCTTGTCGTTCACGTATTCCCTGAATGAAACGCCAGCGTATTTTCCGCCCTTGTAGGGCCTGCTTTGCGCCATGCCGTTCACGTTTGCAAAGACGCATCTTTCTTCCGGCATTCTGCAACCATTGGCCACGCAAGCAAGGCTTTTCAAAGCCTTTAAATTTTTTGCGGCGAAGTCGGCCATCGCCTCATAGTCGCTGTCGCTTTCGCTTCCGTAAAGCTCGTCGTTTTCAAACATTACGCTTAAGGCCGCGCTCGGAATTCCAAGAAGAACGCCTTGCCTCGCCGCGCCGCAAGTTCCGGAATACAAAATGTCAAGGCCTAAATTCGGCCCCCTGTTTATTCCGGAAAGAATCATGTCTGGCCGCTCAAAGACTTTTCCGTGAATGGCCGTCATGACGCAATCGGCGGGGCTTCCCGCGCAAGCGTAAAGGTTCTCGTCAATTTCGCGAACCTTCATTCCAGAGCCCATGCTTATGCTTTGGCTTGTTCCGCTTTGGTTTGTGGCGGGCGCCATAACGTAGACTTCGTGATTGTCGTCCAATAGGCGCTCGCGCAAAACGTTTATGCCCAAGGCGTCAAAGCCGTCATCATTAGTCAAAAGGATTTTCACTATAGCCTGACCTGATGGGCGCCCTTTGCAGGCTTTACTTCAAATGTTTGCGCCTCAAAACCAAAAATGCGCGAATATTCGTCAAGCTTCTTTCGGTAAACTTCCTCATCGCTGTTTCTGATTATCGCGTAAAGGCAGCGGCCA
>JAILDQ010000153.1 GCA_024689365.1 Treponema sp.
GGCTTGGTCGGCCTTGCCTTTTTGCCGGAACTTTTTCCCCACGCATACGCGGGCGTCATTGTAAGCGTAGTCATTTACGCGATTGGAAGCGGCTTGATAGAAGTCCTTGTAAGCCCGGTTGTGGAAGCCTGCCCCTTTGAGCATAAGGAAGCGGCGATGAGCCTTTTGCATTCCTTTTATTGCTGGGGAACGGTCGCGGTGATTTTGCTTTCAACACTTTTCTTTAAATTTTTCGGAATCCAAAACTGGAAGTTCTTGGCTTGCCTTTGGGCCGTCATCCCATTCTTTAACATTTTCAATTTCGCTTCTTGTCCGATAGAGCATCCGACCGGCGGCCAAAAAGGAATGGGAGTCTTGGACTTGTTCAAGCTTCCGATTTTTTACATCGCGCTCTTGCTTATGGTCTGCGCCGGAGCCTCGGAACTTTCAATGGCTCAATGGGCGTCGGCCTTTGCGGAAGGCGCCTTGGGCTTGGAAAAAAGCGCGGGCGATTTGGCGGGCCCCTGCATGTTCGCGGTTTTGATGGGAATTTGCCGAGCCGTCTATGGAAAATTCGGCGACAAGATTCCTCTTGGAAAATTTATGGTCGTCTCGGGCCTCTTGTGCGTCGTAAGCTATTTGCTCGCCTCCTTGTCGCCCAGCCCGCTTGCAAGCCTTTTGGGCTGCGTCCTTTGCGGCTTTTCCGTCGCCATCATGTGGCCAGGAACAATCAGCCTTTGCTCGCCCAAAATTCCAATGGGAGGAACCGCCTTCTTCGCGCTGCTTGCGATGGCCGGAGACTTGGGCGGCTCGGCAGGCCCAGCCTTGGTCGGCTACTTAAGCCAAGCCGCCGGAGGAAATTTGCAAAAAGGACTTTTGTTCGGCGTGATTTTCCCGATTGTTCTAGTCGTTATGGTCATAACGCTTTCATTCATTAAGAGCGAAAAGGAGCGCTAAGCTTTACTCAAGATGGATTTTTCTCATTTACTAAAAAGCTCGATTCCGCAAGAAAAGAAGCTTCTCAAATTTGGATTCAAAAAAGAAGATGATTCTCTCATCCTAAAAAAAGACATCGACGAAGACTTTTACGCCAAGGTCACAATGACAAAAGAATCAATCACCGTTGACGCGATTGACAAAGAAAGCCAAGAACGTTTTGCGCCGCTAGACATAAAAAGGGCCAACGGAGCCTTTGTCGGAGAGCTTCGCCAAAAGATTCAAGACTTGATGCAAAAAGTCAAAGACGAATGTTTTGAAAGCAAGGATTTAAGCGAGCCTTACATAAAGTGGATTAAAAAAGAATTTGGAGCCGACGGCGAATTTCTTTGGGAAGAAGCGCCCGACTACCAAATCTTTCGCGCGCCCAACCAAAAATGGTTCGCGCTAATAATGAGGATTCCATTTAAAAGGCTTGGAGCGGAAAGCGATGAAATGGTCTATGTCGCGAACCTAAAGGCAGAAGACATTCCAAGCCTTGTGGATAACAAATCGATTTATCCGGCTTGGCACATGAACAAAAAATATTGGATAACGATTCTTCTTGGCGGCGTCACCGACTTTGAAAAACTTTGCGAGCTTACAAAAAAAAGCTACGCGCTTGTCCAAGAAAAGAAAAGCAAAAGCAAATAAAAAGCCTTTTCTATTTGTCGCTAAAAATCTGATCTTGCGTAATACGATAGCTTTCGTTGTCGCTTGTGGCCTTTAAAAAATATTCCTGCAAGAAATTTTCAAAAATCGGACTTGAGGATTTTCTGTCTTCCTTTATCAAGTTTACAAGCGCGTCGGCGATTGGCAAAAACCAAACCTCTCCTAAAACCGTGTCGCTGTATTTTGTTCCCTTGTAAACTTCCTGAATTTTCATCTTGTAAACGTCAGGAGAAAGAATCCTTGGATTTTTTACAGCATTGTATTGAAAAAGGTTAACGGTGTAAGCGTTAAGCAAAACGCCGGCATAAGCGTCATAAAAATCCAAATTGGAAAGAAAGCCCTTTGAATTGTAAAGGCCCATTTTCTTAACCCGATTGTTTTCAAGCCAAAATTTGTAAGGAACCTCATCATAATTTTTGTCATCAACATAATAAGGAAACTTTGCCAAGCCGTTTGTGGCAAAGGGGCCAAAGCACCATTTTGAAAGACCGAACGAAATCCATTCGCCCACGCCGTCGCCGTCAACGCCTTCGACCCAACCGTTATAGGGATCATGGTCAAAAGATCTTTGCGGAGCGTAGTCAGATTTTTTTTCATTTCCTTCTCTAAGAGAATCCTGGTCTTTGATTTCTCGATGAGTGAAGGTTCCTTTTAAATACGAAGAGGCTTGAACGCCGCCAGCATAATTTTGATTTTTAAAATCTTTTTCCGTAATTCCATAATAAGAACCTTCGTCGTAAGAGCCCCAAGTTTTAAAGACAAAATATTCGTTCTTGGCGGGCTTGTAATTCTTAAAAAGATAAAAGGCGCCGAGAGATTCTTGCTCTATTTTTTGCGGAGCTGAAAGGCCGTTTTTTACTTCCATCTCCATCGCGGGCGCCACAAGGAAATTTTTCATCGAGCCTTTCCAAGTTCCGCCTGTAGAAATGTCGTAATAAGCCTCATATCTATTTGCGTGGTAGTCGTTTTTAAGAGACGAAACTTCGTAAGAAACTACAAGCTTGGAATGAGAGGCCGGCTTAAATTCCAATTGGTGGTAAAAATGCAAGGTCAGAGTCACGCAAGAATTGTTTTCGACATTTCTGGATTCAGCCCAGTCGTCGGTAAGCTCGCTTTTTGGGTTTATAAAAACGTCAACTTGAACGCCGACATTCTGGATGGGAATCTTTTTTCCGTCCTGTTCAATCTCGCATCCAGAATACGCGGGAAGAATTTTTTGGCCGTAAAAGGCGATTTGGTTTCCGTCTTTGTCTACCCAGTCCTCTTTTACGCCGTAACGCTTTAACTCGTTTATGTAGTCTGAATATTTTTCCACGCGAAGACTCTTGTCCTTTAACTTCAATTCGTCAAGGGAAACTTTTTCTTCTTCGTCTTTCAAGCTCCTGTTAAGAACGATTTGGCGCAAAAAGAAATCTTGGTCGGCGCTTCCTCTTGGAACAGAAGGAGCGGATACAAAGCCTTTTGACGTTCTAAAAGGAATTTTTATCACAATAGGAAAACTGCAGGGAACAAGAACCTTTTCGTTAGTGGTGTTATTAAAGTCAAAAATAGCGGTGGCCTTTTGATAGCCAAAGCAAAGAGCCTCGTTTTCCAAAGCGATTTTTTGGTTGGGCTCCTTTACATAAATGTTTCCGTATGACCAATCTTCAGGATAATAAGCGCCGCCATCATCGGCAAACAAAACAGATCCTGTAACAACGACGAATAGAGCAAACGCAAGAAGAAGCCTTTTACAATTCATACAAACTCACAAATTAAAATATAATAAAAAAACAAAGGAAAGCGGCGCAAATAAGAATGGCGGCGATTCCCTTCAATATGTAATGCTCATGATTGATAAATTCCAATCTCGACAAGTAGGGCTTGTTTTTCACGCAAACTAACTTGACTTGAGTCGGCATTGTCGAGGGACGCTTTTGCTTGAACAAAAAACACTCGGATTCTTTTCCTTCGTATTTTGCGCCTTCGACAAAATATTCATACTCATAATCGTTTATCACCGCGATAAAATTTAAGCGGGTTGTCTTGAACTTGATCAAGGTTCCGTCAAGATAAAGCAAGTTCTCCGGATTGCGAAAATCAAAGGCGTTTACAACAAGGCAGATTCCGTAAATCAAACCGATTCCAAAAGCGACAATAGCCAGCCACTCTGGAACAAAATAAATCGACAAAAACATTTTTTCTCCTTAAATAAAGAAAGACAAGATTGCAAATGCGAGACAAAACGGAAAAACTTTTTTCATGCGCAACGCGTTATAAATACGGAAAGAGGGGGATTCGCCTTCCGCAGTCAAACATCCTGTTTGCCTGCTACAGGCCGCCTGCGCTCCCTTCCGCCCGCATCCTTGCGGGCTCTTCCCCTGTCGGGGCGTTCGCTCCGGTACGAATCCCCAACGGCAACTTTTAGTTTTACTATAGACTCATTTTAAAAACAAAAAAGTTGAGGGTTTACCTTTACGGAAAGAGGGGGATTCGCCTTCCGCAGTCAAACATCCTGTTTGCCCGCTACAGGCCGCCTGCGCTCTCTTCCGCCCGCATCCTTGCGGGCTCTTCCCCTGTCGGGGCGTTCGCTCCGGTACGAATCCCCCGCCTAAATTTTTCGGCTTGCAAAAATCCTTTTTCAAAAACAAAAAGATAATGTTTTACCTTAGCGGAAAGAGGGGGATTCGAACCCCCGGTGGTGTTTCCACCACGCGCCCCTTCCAAGGGCGTACCTTAAACCAACTCAGACATCTTTCCAAAGAATGTTTGAATTATAACGCGCGAAATAAAAACAATCAAGGTCTTGCGTTAGACAGCGCGGAAGCGATTCGTTCGCCCATCTTGACCGGCGTTTCAATTCCAGCCGCGGAATTTTTGGAGATGTCGCCGCGGACGATTGCCGTTCCTTTTTGAACAAGCAAAATTATTGTCGAGCCGCCATATTCAAAAAAGCCCTTTTCTTCTCCGCGAGCGACGTTAGCCTCTTGCTTAAAATTTACGATTCGGCCAACCAGCATAGCGCCAACTTCCATTTGAAGCAGACTTCCAAAAACGGGGCTTTCTATCGTCGTGTATTCGCGCGCGTTTTCGACAAACACAGGAAGCGATTCCAGCGCTATCGGGCGAACGGTATGAAGGCGGCCGGGGATAAAAAAGTTTGCGGATTTTTTTCCGCCGTCAGCGTAGGCGTACCTGTGATAGTTGTCAACGCAAAGCCTAAAGACAAGGCAAAGGCCGCCAAAGTATTTGGATGCAAGATTTTTGTCTTTTAAAAGGCTTTCGACTGTGTATTGGCTTTGCTTTACGGGAATTACAGTTCCTCCGTCCAGGCTTATGTTCCAAGCCGACAAAAGGCCGTCGCAAGGCGCGCACAAGGCGTTTGGGTCAAGGTCAAAGGGACGCGCTCCGTCCTTGATTTTTCTTCTAAAAAACTGGTTGAAAGTTTTTATGCCCTCAGTCTGGTATTCTGAAATGTCAATCTTGTTTTTTTGAACAAAGGGCTTTATCAAAAAATGAGAAAGCGGAGAGTCCAAAAAAAATCCGCACGCTTTCGAAAGCGAGGGAGCGCAAAGCGCTTTTAGAAAAAAACGTCCAAGCGGGCTTTTGTACAAAAACTTCAAGGCGTCCATTTACTTTCTCATAACGATAAAAACAAAGGCAAGGATCGCGGCTTCCAAAGCTCCAATCGCAATCATAATAAGCACGCCGCGCGTCGTGGGCTTTTTTATCTGAATGTCTGAAATGAACAAAAAGCCTACAATCGCCAAAAACAAAAAGTAAAGCAAGGTAAGGTCAGCGTTTGAAAAAATGTGAATCAATAGAATTGTCGGAAAGACAAGCGCGGCGCTTGTGACTGGCAGGCCAATAAAAATCTTTGGGCTCTGAGGATTGTTGGCCTGACGATCTTCTTCAAGAACGTTAAAGTAAGCCAGACGAATCATGGCGGCCAGCGTGTACAAAACGGCGATTACCGTAAGAACAATTTTTATGATTGTCGACTTGTCGGCAAGGCGAAAAAATTTAATGTCGGGAAAATTCAATACGACGATGCTGCTTCTTAACATTGAAATTCCGATGCAAGCCGGAAGGAGGCCAAAGGCCGCCAAGTCGGAAAGAGAGTCGATTTGGATTCCAAATTTTTTCATTTTATCCGTGCGGTCCTTTTTTGTGCGAGCGATTTTTCCGTCAAAGGTGTCGCACAAACCGCAGAACATCAAAAAGAACATTCCCAAATATGGATGCCCTATGTCGTTCAAGCACAAAATCATTCCGGTTGTAGCCGAAAGCATTGAAAGGTATGTCAAAATAACAGTGTAATCGTAAAAGCCAATCATTGTTTTTCCTCTTCTTTATTTTTATTTCGTCCAAGCATAATGTCTCCTAAAACGACAGCAAAAAAGCTTATCGCGCTGCAAGCGTAAAAAGAAATTCCGCGGCTCAAAATCGCGAGCGCGCAAGCGTCTTCCTCGCTCAACAACATCATATAGCCAAAGTACATGATGAATTCCGAAACGCCCGCCGCTCCGGGAATGGGAATGAAATTCGAGCCAAGGACAACGTATATTTGAATTGCAAAAAGCGTCAATCCGTCTTGAGGCTTTCCTCCCATGGCAAAAAAACAAAAAACAGTGACAAGAATTTGCGCCGAGCGTTGCAACAAATTTAAAAGGTAAGTTTTTGCCAAAAGGCTTTTTCTGCCGGCCAAAACAGCCACGCAGGCATTGTAATTTTTTATGGCGGAATCAAGCTTTAAACTAAACTTTTGCGCTATCTTTTTCAAATGAATTGCGCTTAGAATGCAAACAAGGCCTCTTCCGATTTTTTGCAAAAGACTTTGTTTCTTTAAAAGCAGAATGAACAAAGCCGCCATAGCCGACATCGCAAAAACCCCGAACAAAATCATTATTTTGCTGGCCGCATTGAACTCGAAAAAAACACGCGGAAACAAAATGAGCGAAAAAGCGCCCAAAGTTACAAGCGCGAGCGTGTACATCGTAAGATTCAAAAGCAAGGCCGAAGCGACTTGGGAGCCTCTAAAGCCGTCCTTGCTCATAAAATAGGCGCTGGCAGGCTGGCCGCCTGTAGCCGATGGAGTTATGGAAGAAAAGTAAATGTCTGCGGCGGCATACAAAAATCCCCGTCTTTTCTTTACGGGAAATCCAAAAGAGCGCAAAAGCAAGGCAAGGGCCATGCCTTCAAAAAAGACAAAGGCAAGGGCGCAAAGAAGCGCCACGCAAAGCCAATAAGGAGAAGCGTTTTTTATATCCAGCAAAAATTCCTCAAACGAAAAGCCGCCGTTATAAAAAAGGAGGCAAATCGCAAGAAGGGAAAGGACCAGCGTCACGCAGGCCCAAAGGACTTTTTTCTTCATTCGCCGCAATCATACCATTTTTTTAATATTATTAAAAGTCCCGCCCTTGCGACAGCCCTCCCTCCACTTGAAGTTGCGTCTCAAAAGCGCTAAAATATTGCATTATTTTTTTTAGAGGCAATATTATGGTTCCTACATTGATTAAGGATTTGCTTACAAGCGCGCCGGACAAAAGAAACGTTTCGGTTTATGGCTGGGTTCGCACAGTTCGCGACTCAAAGAATTTGGTTTTCATTCAGGTGAACGACGGAAGTTGCTTTGCAAACATTCAGCTCACTTTTGTCCGCTCAAATCCCTCTTCAAATGCAGACACATCTAATATAGAAGAATCCCTCAAAAGGCTCAACACAGGCGCCTCGGTAAAGGCCCAGGGAATTTTGGTTCCTTCGCCGGCTTCAGGCCAGGCCGTTGAAGTTACCTTGGAAAAGCTTGAAGTTTTGGGTGAATGCAATCCGGAAGAATATCCTTTGCAGAAAAACAAAATGTCAATGGAATACCTTCGCGACAACGCTTACCTCCGCGCCCGCACAAACACTTTCGGCGCCGTTTTCCGCGTGCGAAACCAAATGGCATTTGCCGTTCATTCCTTCTTCCAAGAGCGCGGCTTTGTTTACATCAACGCGCCGGAAATCACTTGCTCGGACTGCGAAGGCGCGGGCGAAATGTTCCAGGTCACAACGCTTAGTTTGGAAAAAATCGCCGAGCTTGGCGTTAAGGCCGGCGCGGGCGGAATGAAAATTGAGGACGCCCACAAAATCGTTGACTACTCAAAAGACTTCTTTGGAAAGAAAGCCTCGCTTACAGTTTCCGGCCAGCTTGAAGCGGAAACTTTGGCAACGGCGCTTAGCCGCGTCTACACTTTTGGACCGACTTTCCGCGCCGAAAATTCAAACACTCCCCGCCACCTGGCCGAGTTCTGGATGATCGAGCCCGAGATGGCCTTTTACGACCTTGACGACGACATGGACTTGCAGGAAGACTTTGTAAAATACCTTCTTAACTGGGCCCTCTCAAAGTGCCGCGCCGACTTGGAGTTCTTTGACAAGAGAATTCAGCCAGGTCTCATCGCGCAGTTGGAGCATGTAGCGAACTCAACTTTTGAGCGCATCACTTACACCGACGCGATTAAGGAATTGGAAAAGCACGCCGACAAGTTTGAGTTCAAGCCGTATTGGGGCTGCGACATCGCCACCGAGCACGAGCGCTATTTGACTGAACAAATCTTCAAAAAGCCTGTAATGGTTTACAACTATCCAAAGGAAATCAAGTCCTTCTACATGAAGCAGAACGACGACGGAAAAACCGTAAAGGCTTGCGACGTTTTGGTTCCCGGAATCGGAGAGCTTAACGGCGGAAGCGAGCGCGAGGAAGACTACGACAAACTTTTGGCCGAAATCAAAAGGCGCGGAATGGACGAATCGATTTACGATTGGTACCTCAAGCTTAGAAAGTTTGGAACTGTTCCCCACTCAGGATTTGGAATGGGCTTTGAGCGCTTGATCCGCTACGTTACCGGAATGGAAAACATCCGCGACGTAATTCCGTATCCTCGCGCTCCAAAATTGGCGGACTTTTAAACCAAAGACTTATGCAAAAAAAATTGCCGTTCAAGCCGCTCGCTCAAAAAATCTACATCACCGCAAGCTTGTTCGGCAAAAACGATTTGGATTCTTGTTCAAGCGCTTGCGGCTACGGATTCTTGTTTTCGGTGTTGCCGCTGGCCTTGATGATTTTTTCAATTCTTGTCAGAGTCGTCCACGCCTCAAACGACTACATAAAGGAAACGATTCAAGCCCTGCCCCAACTAGAAAAAATTTTCAACCTTTCCGCCGTGCTCGCTTCCATCGACTTTTCAAAAAAAATAGAAATCATCGACATCGCGATTGGCCTTTGGGTTGTTTGGATGGCCCGAAACCTTTTCTTTTACTTGCAAAAAGGCTTGACCCGCATTTTCAAAAAAATGGCCAAAAGCCGCCCTGTCTTAAATCAAATTTTGATTTTCGCGGGAGAAATAATTTTGGTCGTTGCGGCGGCGGCCCTTGTTTTCATCAGCCTTTCGTTAAAGACTGTAAAGCGCCTTCCGCTTTTGGACGACATCGCCTCTTTATTTTCAAGCGCGCTTTTGAATTCAATTTTCAAGACAGCGAACATTCTTCCTTACATCGCGCTGTTTGCGGCGGTTTTTATGGCCTATAAATTTTACACGGGAACAAAACCAAGCCTCAGGCTTTGCCTTTTGTCCGCGGCCTTGTGCGCGCTTTCGTTTTTAGTAGCGGCGACATTTTTGAACTTCTTTTTGAATTTTGAACGCTTCAACTTGATTTACGGAATTTTGGGAAACCTTGTAATTCTCTTGTTTGAAGTAAAAATCTTTTTCATTCTTTTTTACGCCTTCGCGCAATTCATTTACGTTTCTCAATTCTTTCCAGCCCTGCTTGAAAAATATCAAGACAAGCAAAAGAAAAACAAGCTGGAAACTTTGCTTTTTGGAAAGGCGGCGACAGTTGAAGAAGATTCCGCAATTTGATATAATTATAGAATATTTTTTTATATAGCGCTTTGAAGGATTTTTTATGACCAAGTACATTTTTATTACAGGCGGAGTTGTTTCCGGATTGGGAAAAGGAATCGCAGCGGCCTCGCTCGGACTTATTTTAAAGAGCCGGGGCTATAAGGTAATCAACCAGAAATTTGACCCATACTTGAACATCGACCCGGGCACGATGAATCCTTACCAGCACGGCGAAGTTTTTGTAACCGACGACGGAGCGGAAACCGACTTGGACTTGGGCCACTACGAGCGCTTTACCGACGCAACCTTAAGCCAAAGCTCAAACACAACGGCAGGCCGCGTTTACCTTAGCGTTTTGAACAAAGAGCGCGAGGGAGGCTTTCACGGCGGAACCGTTCAAGTAATCCCGAACATCACTGAAGAAATTTTGCGCCGCATGCTTCTTTCAACAAACGAAACCGGCGCGGACGTAATCATCACAGAAATCGGCGGAACCGTCGGCGACATTGAATCCCTTCCTTTCATGGAAGCCATTCGCCAAATGAAATACAAGGTTGGCGAAGAAAATTGCTGCTACATTCACTTGACCTTGGTTCCCTTCATGAAAAAGGCCGACGAAATCAAGACAAAGCCGACCCAGCACAGCGTAAAGGAATTGCAGGAATTGGGAATCAAGCCCGACATCATAATGCTGAGAACCGAGCGCGCGCTAAGCCAAAACACCAGAGAGCGCTTGGCCGCCTTTTGCAACGTCGATTCAAGCTGCGTGATTCAAAACCTCAACGCAAAGTCAATCTACGAAGTTCCGCTTCAAATGGAAGACGAAGGCTTGGGACAGGCCGTTTGCAAAGTCTTGGGTTTGAAAGAAAGCCAAACTCATTTGGAAGACTGGGCAAAAATGGTTGACCGCTTCAACAATCCAAAGCGCAAAGTGAACATCGCGCTTGTCGGAAAATACGTTGAGCTTCACGACGCTTATTTGTCGGTGGTCGAATCATTGATTCACGGCGGAATTCACAACGAGACCGAAGTTGAAATCGACTGGGTTGACGCAGAGCTTTTGCAGGACGACAAATCGACAGCGGCCCGCCTTAAGAACGCGGACGGAATCATAGTTCCGGGCGGCTTTGGCGACCGCGGCATTGAAGGAATGATCAACGCGGCAAAATACTCGCGAACAAAAAAAGTTCCATACTTTGGAATCTGCCTTGGAATGCAAATCTTGGTAATCGAATACGCAAGAAATGTCTTGGGCTTGTCAGGCGCAAACTCAACCGAAATGAACAAAGACACGCCCTATCCGGTAATCGACTTGATGCCAGACCAAAACGGAAAAATCTTGGGCGGCACCTTGCGTCTTGGAAAATACGAATGCGCGGTTACAAGCGGAAGCCTCACGGAAAAGGCTTACGGCTCAAAGACAATTTGGGAGCGCCACCGCCACCGCTACGAGTTCAACAACCG
>JAILDQ010000175.1 GCA_024689365.1 Treponema sp.
CTCAAAGTTCAGTATTATGATGTTTTTCAATATCTGACCTATCCCTGGTTTATGTTTCTTCTTTTTGCAGTTTCTGGTATAAGTTCAAAATTATATCTGGATAAACATAGCACAAAAGAATTTTTCAAGAGCAGAACAAGAAAGCTCCTTGTACCTTCGACGATTGGTCTTTTTGCTTTTCAGTTTATTCAGGGCTACTTCAATACCAGGTCTACAGATGCAATGAACATGATGAAGACTGTTCCTGCCCCGGTTGCTTTTCTTATTATGGTTGTAAGCGGTATAGGAGTCCTCTGGTATATTCAGTTGCTTTGGGTATTCAGTGCTTTTCTTATTCCTGTCATCAAACTCGAAAAAAAGAGACTTTGGAAACTTGGTGAAAAGGCAAATATTCTGATTCTTATTCTGATGGTACTTCCGGTTTATGGTGCAGCACAGATTCTTAATACACCGATAATTTGCGTCTACAGATTCGGATATTATGGAATTGCTTTTTTGCTTGGATATTTTGTATTTTCCCATGACCTGGTTATTGAGAGGCTGAAAAAATGGTCACTCATGCTGATACTTCTTTCTCTTGCACTTGGAATTACTTTTTCAATTATGTATTTTGGAAAAAACTATGCTGATACTCCAGTGTATAAGTATCCTTTGTTTGTTGCTTTCGGTTATTTTGCGACACTAGCTTTTCTTGGGGCCGGAGCAAAATATCTTGATTTTTCAAATGCTTTTACTTCCTGGATGAACACTCACAGCTGGGGCTTATATATTTTCCATTATCTGGGCATATCGGTTATAGCCGTAGAACTCGCTACCCGTCATATCCTGCCGGCAGCTCTTATTTATGTACTGAGTTTGCTTTCAGCCTTTGTAGGTGCATTTGTTTTATATGAAGTGATTTCAAGGATTCCCTTTTTCAGATGGGCAGTTCTTGGAATTAAAAAGGATAAAGGAAAAAAGCTTGAGAAAGTATAATGCAGGTTTAGATTGAATACGTGAGAACCCGGAGATGAACGAAAAAATTGAATGCCACTGGATAAGCGGAATCAAAAATTCCGGCTTGCCACAAACTGAATACGAGCGATGGCTTGAACGCAAAAAGCTGGACAGAGAATGTTCCGTGAGCCAAGAACTTAATTGGCTCAAAGACGCTGGATTTTCAAACGCAGACTGCATTTATTCATCCGGCAAATTTGCGGTCATCGTAGCAAAGTAGGAAATTTTGAGAAAGCTTTGCAAGTTCTTCAAAAAGCTGGATACGAAACAGAATAAAATAGGAGACAATAAAATGAAAAGATACATAGCCCTGCTTCGTGGTATTAACATCAGTGGGAAAAACAAAATCTCAATGGCGGAGCTGAAAACAGCATTTGCCGAAGCCGGATTTTCTGATGTCTGTACGCATCTCAACAGTGGCAATGTTATTTTTTCAGACGATGAAAATGACACGTTCGTTCTGGCAGAGAGGGCAAAATCTTTAATAAAGCAAAAATTTAATCTGGATATTCCTGTTTTTATCATTTTGCAGAAGGAACTTTCCGAACTTCTTGCAAAAGCGCCAAAATGGTGGGGAACAGAAAAGAAAGAAATATACGATAATCTTATTTTTGCCATTCCACCGAACAACATCAAATCCGTTGCTGAAAAAATCGGAGAGCCTACAAAGGAGCTTGAACGGGGTGAAATCTGTGATAATGCCGCTTTCTGGTCCTTTGACAGAAAAAAATATAATAAGGCTGCCTGGTGGAAAAAGACCGCAAGTACAGGAATTGCAGAAATGATAACAATTAGGACTGCAAACACTCTACGAAAGATTATATCAATTTAAATGGGGAGTCAAAGAAAATGAATGAAAAATTAATCGAAGAGGCAAAACTGTACATACAAGAAATATTCAAAAATAATTCTGACGGTCATGACGCAAACCATTCGCTGAGAGTTTACAAGAATGCTCTTCAAATTGCTAAAGCGTATCCAGAATGTAACATGATGGTTGTCGCTTTATCTTCTTTGCTGCATGATGTTGATGACCACAAACTGTTTGACACAACAGATAACATGAACGCAAGAAAATTCCTTAAAAGACACGGCATCGGGAATGATGACATAGAATTAATCTGCAAGATTATCAACGGTGTGTCTTTCAGCAAAAACAAGGGAAAACAACCCGAAACGTTAGAAGGAAAAATCGTTCAGGATGCAGACCGAATAGATGCAATCGGTGCTGTTGGAATTGCAAGGACTTTTGCTTACGGCGGAAAGGCTGGAAGACCTTTGGAGTCTTCTGTACAGCATTTTCATGACAAACTTTTGCTTCTTAAAGATAAAATGAATACGCAAGAAGCCAAAAGAATTGCCGAAAGCCGTCATCTATATATGGAAGGATTCCTAAGAGAATTCCAAAAAGAATCAAAAATATGAGTCCAACATAAGGAAATGGCGTTCGCCGCAAGATAGGAGGAATACAATGAAAGCATTTATAGTTTACTGTCATCCATCGGAAGATTCATTTACGCGCCATGTAAGGGATTCATTCATAAAGGGAATTGAAGATTCTGGAAATAAATATGTTCTTTCCGACTTGTACAAAATGAACTTTAAGACAGACATGAGCGAGCAAGAATATCTTCGCGACGCGAATTACAGGAAGGAGCCAGATGTTGCGGAAGACGTTTTGGCCGAGCAGGCAAAAATAAATTCTTCCGATGCGATTGTCTTTATCTATCCTGTTTTTTGGACAGAAGCGCCCGCAAAACTTGTCGGCTGGTTTGACAGAGTTTGGTCTCACGGCTTTGCTTACGGCGAAAACAGAACGATGAAAGTTCTGGACAAAGCCCTCTTCCTTGTGACGGCGGGCAACACGATGGAACGGCTTGAAAAATTCGGACTTCTGGACAGCATGAAGAAAGTCATGATAGGCGACAGAATTTTTGACCGCGCCAAAAAATCCGACTTTGTTCTATTCTCGGGAATGACACGGAAACTGCCCTCGCGCGAAGAAGGCTGGGACAAAAATCTCAAAACGGCTTATGAGAAAGGCGCGAATCTTTTTAAGTGAGGAAAACAATGGCGACATCTTGCCAAACGATTGAACAGATAAAGGACCC
>JAILDQ010000195.1 GCA_024689365.1 Treponema sp.
TGGGACATCTTTGACAGAATTCTAAAGGAATGCAACGTTGTCACAACTCCTGGCTCAGGCTTTGGACCTGCCGGAGAAAGCTTTGTAAGAATCAGCGCCTTTGGCCATCGCGCCGACGTTGAGGAAGCTTGCAAGCGCCTTTCTTCTTGGAAAATTTAATTAGAGTCGTCTTGCAATGACAAAAAGGCCCGTCTTGCCGAATCGTGTGGCAGGGCGGGCTTTTTTTTAGAAGGTTTTTTTCGCGCTTAAAATGAACTTAATATTCAAACTCGCGTCTTCTGTAAGGTTGCAAACTCCTATTTGTGTCATCGCCTCAACGCTAGAGCCTTGCGAAATTGGTATTTGAACGTAGGGCGTTATGTAGGCGTTGTAGGTAGCGTCGCTGGTTTGGCTTCCTTCTATGAACTTCAAGGCTTTTACGCCGCCGATTCCTCCGATGACGTGAATGCCGACTGTCAAAAATCCGTTTCTTGTTTCTATGTCGTCTTTAAAGGCTGTGACGGCAACTCCCAACTCGTTTTGCAAATAAATTAGGTCGCCGAGCGTGTCCGCGTCGTAGGCGTAAAGCGTAAAGTGCATGCGGAATTTTCTGAATTTGATTCGAGGCTCGACAAGGAAATTCAATTCGTCGCCGTTAATGATGCCTGCGGAATTTCCCTTTACCACAACGTCTTTCATTCCGAATTGCAGCAAAAGGCTGTGGGTGAATTTGCTGCCCAAGAGCATGTTGATTCCGCCCTTCAACGTTATCGTGTCAATCATCAAAACAACGTCTTCGTTGTTGTAAGTGTCTTGAAGGGGGCTTCCGATGCCTAGCAAAAGGTCCAAGTTCATCAAGTTTGAGACAAAGGCGAACCTTGCGTCGATGTTCAAAGTCCAATCGTTGTCGGCGTTTCTTCCCATGTACAAATACGCTCCTGTCGCGATGGGAGCCTTGTCCATGTTAACAATGTAAGAGATTCCCGCGCCCTTTGTCCTTAGCGTCGGAATGCCTGAAAGGTATACGGGGCTTTTTGAAAGGTGAGAGCTGAAAGGATCGATTCCAAACTGTCTCATCAAAAAGGCGTCGCTTCCAATTTGTTCGTATGAGCCCAGAAAGCCAGAGAAGAAACTGGAAGCCGTAACAGAGCGCCTTATCAACACCGCGGAGAGTTCGTTAAGCCTTATGCCCGCAGTAGAGCTTGAGAAAATGTCGTCAAACTTAAAGTTTGTCGCGTCGGCCGCTATTTCTCCGCGAACTGAAAACCAATCGGTGATGTTTCCTTGAATTGCGGCGAATCCTGCCAAAGGAACCTTAAAGTCCGAATTTCCGCCTTTTAAAGGAATGTTGGCGTTTAGACCCGCGCAGCCGCCAATCGCTCCGCTAAAAGACGGAGTGGCGCTTAGAAGGGGAGTGGCTGTAAAAAGAGCCGCCAATAAAATAAGTCTCTTTATTTTTTTCATAACATCGCCTGCCATTATCTTCTGAATTTAAAGTCCTTCCCTTTCATTATCGGCAAAAGAAGGCGAAAACTTGAGTGGACTTAAAGAGGCTTTTTGTTTTTTCCGCGACTCAACCAACGGTTTGTTTAAAAGAAAAATAAATCGCGCTATAATAAAAAGCGACAGGAGTGAATTATGGATTTGATGAAAATTGGAAAATTCATAGCGGAACAAAGAAAAGCGAAAAATCTCACGCAAAGCGAATTGGGCCAAAAGCTTGGCGTCAGCGACAGGGCCGTCTCAAAATGGGAGAGGGGCCTTTGCCTTCCTGACGCAAGCCTTATGATTTCCTTGCGCGACATTTTGGACATTTCCTTGAATGAATTGCTTACGGGAGAAAAATTATCTATGGAAAACAATTTTGAATTTAGTGAAAAAAATCTTGTTGAATTGGCAAAAAACGGCGAATGGGCTGGAAAGATGCTTTTGCTTGCGGAAAAGGTGATTTTGGCCTTGATTATTGCGATTGTTTTGGGCGCGGGCTTATTCAGCGAGCGTTTTGCCCAAAGCAACTTGGAGAAGGGGCTTGCAATAGGAGCGGCCGTTCTTTTGGCTTTGGCGGCTTCTGTTTTTTGCGTATTTATTGAAGGAAAGACTGGGTATTATGAATGCTCATGCTGCGGAAAAAAATACAGGCCCAAAATGAAAAGCGTATTTTTCGCCCAGCATTTTGGAACCATAAGGTATATGAAATGCCCTGAATGCGGAAAAAAAAGCTGGCAGAAAAAAGTGTTGAAATAGTTTTTTCTATAAAATAAAGGCCGCTTTCCCTTATTTTCTCAAAATTGAAAAAAAAAACTTTTTAAACTTGACTTATGCCAAAAAAAGATTAAAATAGTAAGATATGAGTGATTATCTTGACATTAATAACGAAGAATTGCTGAAGGACTTCTTCACCGAGGCCCAGTCTCAGGTTGACACTCTTGAAAGCAATATTCTAGTAATAGAAAGCGATCCTACAAATCACGAGGCCATTGACGAAATATTCAGAGCCGCCCATACATTGAAAGGCGGTTCGGCCACCGTTGAATTTACGGAGCTTGCTTCTTTCACCCATACTGTAGAAGACGTTTTGGACGAACTCCGTTCCGACCGCTTGGAAGTTACGGAAGACGTTGTTGACTTATTGCTTAGCTCAATCGACGTAATCAAGGCCATGCTTGATTCCAGGGCAAACGGCTCTGTTTACCAAGATGACATTACTTCAATTTCTGGCCGCTTGTTGGCCCTCATTCCAGAAAAGGGCGACAAGAAAAAGAAAAAGGCAGGCCCGCCGCCGGGAACTGGTCCTGGAGCCGCTCCTGTTCAGGCTGCCCCTGTTCAAGCGGCGCCCGCTCCCGCGCCTGCCGCTCCGGCTGCGTCTTCGGAATTGCCGCCGCTTAGCGCCGACGACTACAACGAGCTTAGGGACGGCCTGCAAGGCGGACAAAAGCTTTACAGCGTGGACGTTCGTTTTGACGAAAACAATCCGATGAATTCTGTCGGAGGAATTCAGGTCTTTGCCGCCCTTAAGTCTTGCGGAACCGTTCTTAAGACAGTCCCTGACTTTGACGCGCTTTACGAAGATGAATTCTATCCGCAAGTTGTTTATTATTTGGCCACAGACCAAGAGCCCAGCGCTGTCGAAGACGTGGCTTTCCTTAGCGACGTGACTTTGAGCACCGACTGCCAGCCCGTAAACGGACCTTCTGGCGGCGCCGCTCCAGCCGCTCCCGCTCCGCAAGCCGCTCCAGTTCAGGAAGCTCCCGCTCCCCAGCCGCAAGCGGTTAAGGAAGAAGCTCCCAAGGCGGAGGCTCCCGCCCAGGAAGCGCCAAAGGAAGAGGCTCCAAAAGCCGCCGCTCCGGCGAAAGCCGCGCCCGCAAAGGCCGCCGCAGGAACTGGAACTCACATTCAGCAAAACGCCGTTTTGCGCGTAGACTCAAAGCGCATCGACTATCTTCTTAACTTGGTTTCAGAGACCGTTATCATCAAGGCGGCCTTCAACCAGTACGCGCTTCAAATGAACGACATGCAGGTTCAAATGATGTCTTATTCGGCCGGCTTTAAGGAGCGCTTCCGCCGTCTCTTTGAACAATTGCCCGAATACCTCAACGACATGCAAAACGGAGTTCCCGCAAAGGACGTAAAGGCGAAAATCACCCAAGAATACGGGGATTTGATAAATTACTTTGACCCGTTCACTTCAAACCTTAAGGATTTGAACGTAAAATTCCGCGGCTCAACGCAAAACCTCGGACAGATTGTCGGCGAGTTGCAGGAAGGCGTAATGAAAACGCGAATGGTTCCCATTTCGCAAATCTTCAACCGCTTTCCCCGCGTCGTCCGCGACTTGCAGCGCGACCTTAAGAAAAAGGTCGAGTTGGTCATGGAAGGTGAAGACACCGAATTGGACAAGACTGTTGTCGACGACTTGCTTGACCCGATCATGCACTGCGTCCGCAACTCTGTTGACCACGGAATCGAGGCTCCCGACGTGCGAAAGGCCGCCGGCAAGCCTGAGACTGGAACCTTGCTCCTAAAGGCCGCCAACGAAGGAAACCAAATCGTAATCGAGATTTCCGACGACGGCGCCGGAATCAACGTGGAAAAGGTTCGCAACAAGGCCATCAACAGGGGCCTTGTCCATCCAAACAAGATTCTTACAGACCAAGAGGCTTACAACCTTATTTTCATGCCGGGCTTCTCAACCGCCGAAAAAATTTCGAACGTTTCTGGCCGCGGCGTAGGCTTGGACGTTGTCCGCACAATGATCGAAAAGCTTAAGGGAACGGTTTCCGTAACGTCTGGCGCCGGAAAGGGCTCCACCTTTACAATCAAGCTTCCCCTTACTTTGGCCATCATTCAGGGCCTTTTGGTTCGCGTCGGAACGCAAGTTTACTCAATCCCGATCACTTCGGTTATCGAGAGCCAGCGCGTTCCAAAGGAAGAAATCAACACAATCGACAATTACGAAGTAATGAACGTTCGCGACGAGGTAATCAGCGTTTTGCGCTTGAGCCGCCTCTTCCACATAAAGAGCGCCAACACAAGCGAATATTGTTTTGTGGTTATCGTCGGAACGCAAGAAAAGAAAATCGGCGTTATGGTCGATTCTTTGATAGGTGAAGAGGACGTTGTAATCAAAGCGTTGCACGACCAATTCACCAATTCGCCGGGAATTGCCGGAGCCTCAATCTTGGGCGACGGTTCAGTTTCCTTGATTATCGATGTAAGTCAACTGCTCGAGCTTGGAGTTCGACAGGAAAAAGACGCGCAGCATGTTAACGAGAAAAGGGCGTAGCGTATGGAAGATGCAGCAGTAGCGATTAAGAGCCAAACAGACGCGGTTGAAAAAGAGTTGGACGAAGAGGAAGAGCGCGAATCTGTCGCTTTGTTCGACTTTAGAATGGCCGCGTTCACCCTTGCGGGAAAAGATTACGCGATTGACATTATGAACGTGAAGGAAATTGTAAAAGCCAACCGCTTTACTTATGTTCCAAACACCGTTCCTTTTGTCTTGGGCGTTTACAACTTGCGCGGAGACATCATTCCTATAATCGACTTGCGCAAGTTCTTCAACATAGAAGTTCCTCCAAGAAAGCCGGACCAGGTTGAAAACATGTTGATCATCACTATTGAAGATCACGTTTTTGGCGTTGTGGTTGACCAGATTGAAGGCATCGTAGGCATTCAAAAGTCGTCAATCCAGCCGCCTCATCCGCTTTTTGGCGACATTAACATTAAGTTCATTTATGGAATCGTTGAGGCGAGAGACCGCCTTTACGTTTTGCTTGACATAGCCAGAATCTTCAACCAAAAAATTGGCGGAGACGACAGCTTGGATAGAGAGGCTTACGCCGCGGCCGCCGCCGCCCAAAATCAAGAGGAAGGCGGCTCTTCGGAAGCTCCTCAGGAAAAAGCATCCGCCGACGAGGTTGACGAGCGTTCTGGAAGCGAGCCTGAAGAAAAGCCCGCTCCCGCAAGCGCGGCCGTTGAAAGCGCTCCAGCCGCCTCCGCCGACGACCAGGATAAAAAATTCATCGCCGACGGCTTGAAGGAATTCAAGAAATTTTATATCAGCGACTTGAACCAGTCTTGGTTCAACAACCGCTTCTCTGAATGGAAGGAAAGCAAGGCTGGCGCTTCGGTTCAGCTCGCTTCCGCCGCAGACGCGGAGGAATTCTTGAAGCCCTTCTGGTCAAGCAACAGCGGCTGCTTTTGGACAAAAGAATACGCGGAAGCGGTTTACGGCATTTTGCCTGACAATTCCGCCAAGCAAATATTGGTATGGAATCCGGGTTGCGGAAAAGGCTACGAGTCTTTCAGCTTGGCTTGCGTTCTCAAAAAGCGCTATCCCCAGTCAAAGATTCGCGTTTACGCCCACGAGATGGACTTGCTGAACATAGCCAACGCTCCGCTTTTGACTGTTCCGGATTCTGACGCCAACGGTTGGCTCAAGCCTTACTTGCAAAAGAGCGTCACGGGTGAATACACCTTTACACAAGAGATAAAAGACATTATAATGTTTGAGTACCATGACATCAACAACGCCAACGCGTTGCCGATGACCGACATTATATTCGCGCGCGACGTGCTTTCGTTGGTTCCGCCGGAAGGACAAAAAACAATTTTGACTGACTTTGACGAAAAGTTGAAGGGCAACGGAATTCTGTTCTTGGGCGAGAATGAAGGCGTTGGAAGTGGAATGAACTGGGGCGAAAAGACCCAGGGTTCGTTGACATATTATAACAAACAATAGCAAGATAAGGAGAAATGCATGAGAGTTGAGTATATCAATCCGTTTGTAGAAACTTCGTATAGAGTTCTAAAAGAAGTTCTTGGCGGAGCGGAAGTAAAGCGCGGCGAGTTGTCGCTCAAGTCAGTCGCCATGCCGGTAATGGGCGTTGCGGCGCTTGTCGGCCTTGCGGGAGATGTTGAGGGACGCGTTCTTTTTGACATGACTTACGAGACCGCCTTGAACCTTGCTTCAAAGATGAACGGGGAAACTCTTACGCAATTTGACGATTTGGCCAAAGCGACCATCAGCGAGTTGGCCAACTTGATAACGGCTCAAGCTGTAACCAAACTCCACGAGCTTGGCTTTAAGTTTGACCTTACGCCGCCGACTTTGTTTGCCGGCGAAAAGATGGAGATTGCGGCTTTGCCGGGTTCCGCGCAAAATGTTGAGGCTTTGATTGTTCCTCTCATTTCGGAATGCGGTGAAATTGAATTGAACGTTGCTATTCGCGAGCGAGCGGAATAAGTATAAGGGAGAAGATAATATGAAAACAAAAGGCGATTTTCCTGCAATTAACGAGCGTCCCCCTGAAGGAACAAAAGACGACGGATCTAAATTCCGCGTTTTGATTGTTGACGATTCTATGTTCGTAGCAAAGCAGTTGGGCCAGATTCTTGCAAGCGAAGGCTATGAGGTAGTGGCCACTGCCGGCGACGGCAAAGAAGGCGTTGATAAATACAAGGAATTGTGCCCCAACGTCGACGTTGTTACAATGGACATCACTATGCCGCGCATGGACGGAATCACCGCCCTTGAGCAGATTATGGCTTTTGACAAAAACGCGCGCGTAGTTATGGTCAGCGCTTTGGGAAAGGAAGAGCTTGTAAAGAAGTCTTTGCTCCTTGGAGCCAAGAACTACATCATCAAGCCTCTTGACAGAAAGAAGGTTTTGGAGCGCATCAGCGCTTCTCTTAAATAGTTCTCAAAAAAAAGGCCGACTCGCTTTTACGAGCCGGCTTTTTTTTAGCTTCTTTTTTAAGCTGCCTTGCGCTTAGATGATGGCGGCGACATTTTCCGTTTCTTTCTTGACTTCCTCAAAAAAGCGAGCGATGTGAAAGCCATCCGCGACAGCGTGGCTGATTTGCATTGTAAGGGGAATCTTTACGCTTCCGCCAATTTCCTCGGCTTTTCCAATTGTTACGATTGGAGCCAAGTACTTTCCGCTTTCAGACATTTTCATGTTGACCGAACTGTAATGCAGCCAGGGCACGTATGACAATTCAAAAACGCTGTCCGGGAATTCATCGGCGTTCAAAGTGGCGCACTTTTCTCCGCTTTCAATGTCGGCGGCGGCTCCTTTGGCAAAGGCCTTGTAGTCATCCTTCCATTCAGTGCAAATGCGGGTGAATGTTTCTGTGTCGGGATGGAAAACCCTGTGGATTGGCGAAACGTAGTCCCAAACCATCAACTCTCCGTTGTCCTTGCAGTAGCCCACTCGAAATTCTTTCCTGGCATTGATTACTTTTGTGACACAATAGAGCAGGGGAATGTAAATGTTGTCATTTCCCGCTTTTTTCGCCAAGGCCGTGATGTCCAAGTCGGCTGTGACGGCGCACATTCCCTTTGAGCCGTGCGCGTAATAGTTATAGTAAGGCGTTCTAGCCCATGTTTTCATATCCAACGGCTTGTAGCCGGCTTCTTTTACCATAAATTCCTCCTTTTGTAGAGCGGAAAACATTATAGCGCGCTTTACATTATTTGTCACGTAAAAAAAGTAACCTTGCGCGCTTTTGCTTAGAGAAATGTATTTCACTGTCCGCTCGCGCGGACTGGCAATAGCGCGCTTTACATTATTTGTCACGTAAAAAATTAAGCTTGCGCGCTTTTGCATAAGTAAAAAAAGCGCATTTAAATCTTGCTTTTTTTATGAATGACTGATATAATTATAATGATTTAAAATATGGGAATGAGTTCGTCTTTTAAGAGGAGAAAAGGCATGAAGGCAAAATCATTTTGTTTATGCGCCTTGTTTGCTG
>JAILDQ010000270.1 GCA_024689365.1 Treponema sp.
TTGCGGCCGTGTAGTTTGAAGAATAATTCGAGCCTAGCATCATGTTGTAAAGCCAACCGCTTGAAAGGCTGTGCGCGCTTTTTGTGGTTGAAGACCAATCCCAGCGAAGGATAAAATCGGTCAGAATCAAGCTTTAGGCTTTGACTGCGTTTACTATGAGGTTTGCGGTTCCTTCCAAGCCCGCGTAAGAACTGTTAAGAAGCATGTCGTAATGTTCGTAGGCGCCCCAAGTGAATTCTGTAAAAGTGTTGTAATGGTTTGCGCGGCGTTTGTTAACTTGGCAAATTGTTTTCTTCGCGTCTTTCTCCGGAATCTTGTAGGCTTCAATCGCTCGCTTGATTCTGTCTTCGGGATTTGCGTAAATGAAAAGTTTTAGAATGTCATTGTCCGAAAATTCTTCGCTGACGTGAAGAATGTAGTCCGCGCAACGGCCTACGATTACGCACGGAGACTCTTTCGCAACTTTAAGAATGATTGTTCTTTGCGCGTTGTAGATTTGGTCAACAAGGGGCAAGGTGTTCGGCGTTGTTGCGGCCGTGTAGTTTGAAGAATAATTCGAGCCTAGCATCATGTTGTAAAGCCAACCGCTTGAAAGGCTTTGCTCGCTTTTTTCGATGAATTTTGGCGACAAGCCGCTTTCGTCGGCGGCAAGGTCGATGAGCTGTTTGTCGTAATATTTCCAGCCAAGTTTTTCGGCAACGATTTTGCCGATGGCGCTTCCGCCGCTTCCGTGTTCGCGGCTGATTGTGATTATCTTTTTCATGTTCACCTCTAACGTTTGTTGGAAAAATCAATTTCCAAACTAGAATAAATTATAACGCATTTTTCGCCTTTTTGCTAGCGCAAAATTTACCAAGTGATTTTTCCTGAAAGCTCGACGTCAAGGCAAATCATTTGTCCGCCTCCCTTGTTGTTTGCGAGCCTGCTAAAAGAAGATTCGTCTGATTTTTTGTAGAACATTGAGCCTTCGCTTTCTCCTGTAAGAGTGAAAACGCAAGTTTGGCAAATTGAAAAATTTTCTTTAATTTTGAATTCAGTCTTTACGCTTTGCCTGAAGGCGTAAAGGGCGGAAAGAGACAATTCCTTAAAATCCTTGTTGTTTGTCAAATGGCGGTCATGGTCCATAAATATGGAAAAGAGGGAAAGTTCGCTTGAAAGCTCAAAACGCAAAAAGGAGTTTGCCTTAAAGTCAGCCTTGATTCCTGTCCAAAGAAAAAAATTGTAGGCTTCGTATTCAATCACGCGCCTGCCATCAAACGAATAAACCAATCTGTGGACTGCGTCCGAACTGGGCGTGATGCGATTTGTCATATGGTCGTAGGTGCCGTAATAGCCTGTTCCGTCTTGGGCGTAAAAACTCATGTATTGGGCGTTGACGGAAAGAAGGGGCGCCAATGTTAACCAAGAAGTTGGATGAAAATTAAAGTCGCCCTTTATTTCCAAGTCATATCCGGAAAAACCTGCGAACTTGTTGGCAAGATAAAGCGTGTGTTCTGAATAATCCGTTTTTGTGCTAGTGTCTCCGTTTGAGCAATAAGCGTCGTTTCTCCAATCAGAGTCTGTGAGTTTTCCCGCTTTGTGCGTAAAAAAGAATTTGCTCAAAAAACTTAGGCCAAGTCTTTTGTAGTCGGCGTGAAAATTCAAGCCTGTGTAAAGGGAAGGCGTTAAGCTGTAATTCAGTTCGCTTTGTTTGTATTGCTCGCCGTCGCTTTTCCTTTTTGACCAAACGATTTCATCATAAACTCCAAGCCTGAACCCCATGCTTCCTTCAAAAGAAAATTTCCATGGACATGTTTTTTTTGCAGGCGCTACCGTTGTTTCAACGCTTTTGCTCTCTTCTTGAGCGAAAGCCGCGTTGGAAAAAGTTGAGGCTAGAAGTAAAAATGCGCAAATAAATAAAGCTTGCTTTTTCAGTTTGTTCTCCAAAAAATTATTCCGACGGCGCCTTGTAGTTTAGAGGGTCAACGCCAAAAAGTTTAGCCAGTTGCTTTCTGGTCACTTCTAAATCTTTTGGATAGGG
>JAILDQ010000285.1 GCA_024689365.1 Treponema sp.
GACGCAGTCGCCGATAACGTTGTAGCAATGGTAGTTTCCGCCCTCGCGCAAGATTCCGTAAACCTTTCCGCCAAAAATATCCTGCGCCAAAAAGGCTGTGATTGAGCATTGGCCCAAAGTTCTGTTTTCTTCCGACCAATCCTGGCGCATCCTTGGAGCGCAAGTGTCCGCTTTCCAAATGCCCCTCAAGGCTTCGTAAAGCTCGCGCGGATTTGAAATGCCCTTGTATTCGTCGCTGATTGGCGCGACGCAAGAGTTTTGCCATCCGTAAAATTTGTAATCCATGATTTCATTCTAGCGCGTTTGAAAGAAATTTTTCAAGTAAGACGGCTTATTGACAAGCTATCATATAGAAGATAAAATCATTTGAAAAGAATATGTTGTTCAGTTCAATCACTTTTGTCGGCCTTTTTCTCCCTTGTATTTTAGCGCTTTATTATATTATTCCGAACAAAATATACAGAAACGCTCTCTTGCTTTTTGCCAGCTTGATTTTTTACGCATGGGGCGAGCCAAAATTTGTTTTGCTTATGATTGCGTCCATTTTGTTCAATTACAATATGGGCATTCTTATTTCAAAATTTTCCAAAGCAAGAAAGGGCTTGTTGTTTTTTTCAGTAGCCGCAAATCTTGGAGTTTTGTTTGTCTTTAAGTATCTAGGTTTTTCTTGTCAAATAATAAACGCTTTGATTGAGGCCTTGCATTTTGAACCTCTTTCGCGAATAAATCTTGTATTGCCGATCGGCATTTCTTTTTACACTTTTCAAGAGATTTCGTATTTGGTTGACGTTTATAAAGAGCCTTCTTGCGCCCAAAAAAACATTTTAAATCTAGGCTTGTACATCGCCTTTTTTCCTCAATTGATAGCTGGTCCGATTGTAAAATACAGCGACATAAATTTGCAAATTGAAAACAGAAAAGAAAATTTGGCCCTTTTTTCCGAAGGCTTGGAGCGCTTTATAATCGGCCTTGCAAAAAAAGTCATCTTGGCAAATGAGTTCGCGCTTGTTTGCGATTGCATTTACGATGTAAAAGGATATCGGCCATTGCTTGCTTGGATTGCCGCTATTTCATACGCCTTGCAGATTTACTATGACTTTTCGGGATACTCTGACATGGCGATTGGCCTTGCAAAGCTTTTTGGATTCAATCTAAAAGAAAATTTTAATTATCCTTACGCAGCCTCTTCCATTACGGATTTTTGGAAGCGTTGGCACATTTCGCTTACAAGTTTTTTTAGGGAATATGTTTACATTCCTCTTGGCGGAAACAGAAAAGGAAGCAAGCGGACTGTTTTGAACCGCTTCATAGTTTTCTTTTTGACAGGCCTTTGGCATGGAGCGGCATTTAACTTTATTTTTTGGGGGATGTTTCATGGCTGCGCGATGGTTTTGGAGAGGCGTTCAAAGATAAACGATTCTAAGAATGCGATTGTGAAAGCTTTGCATAGAACGCTAACTCTTTTTGCTGTTTTGTTTTTATGGATTTTGTTTAGAAACGGCACAAAAAAAAGCGTAAAAATCATTCTTTCAATGTTTGGCATAAATTACAGGATTTTTTCTTTTGAGAGGCCCTGTTTTTTGGATTTGCCCCTTTCATTTTATTATATAGACAAAAAATTTTGGGTGGCCTTGGCCTTTGGAATTTTATTCGCTTTTCCTTGGTGGAGAAAAGTTTCATTGTTTAATAAAGAATGCGTTCTTTTAAAGGCGTTAAAGTACGCGGCTCTTTTGCTTTTGTTGATTCTTAGTCTTGCCCTCTTGGCGGGCAACACATACAACCCCTTTATTTATTTTAGGTTTTAAGATGAAAAAAGTTCGATTCGCGTTTATTATTGTTGTTTTGGTTCTTCTATTTATTCCTCTGCTATTTTTTAACGCAAAAGAAAAAATCGACATTTCTGAAAACAGAACGCTTTCCGCCAAGCCTTTGCTTATAAAAGACGGACGTTTTAATGGAAAATTTTTCGCTGACTTTGATTCGTATTTTAAGGATAGGTTTGGCGGAAGAGACGTTTTGATAAAAGTTGTGAACGCTGTCAATTCCGTAGACAGACGACGCACTGAAATGGCTTTGGAAGGAAACGACGGTTGGCTGTATTTTCTTGGTGACAACAATGTTGAAGATTTTTTTAAAACAAATCTTCTTTCAGATAAGGAAATCAAAAATATAAAGAATGAAATTAATGAAATTACAAACTGGTGCGAACAAAACGGAATTCAATGCCTTTTTGTGATATGTCCCAACAAGCATTCTATTTACCCTGAACACTATCCTTATCCAAGGCCTGTTGGAAAAACTCGCGCCGACCAAATGTGCCAAATTTTTTCCGACTTGGAAGCGCCTTTTGTCTTTTCCCGCGATTATTTAATTTCACAAAAAGAAAAAAATCCCTATCCGTTATATTATGAAACGGATACGCATTGGAATCCTTTGGGAGCCTACTATTCTTTTGAACAAATCTTTGAAAAAATACAAAACTTTTTTCCAAACGTTGATTTTCCAAAAATTGAATATAAAGCGAACTTTTCTTATTCTAAAGCAAGCGGCGATTTGCTTTCAATGCTAGGCATTAAAAGAGTAAAAAGCTCTCAGATTGCCATGGTGCCTGTAAACGCTGTTGACTCTGACTATTATGACTTGAGACAAATTTCTGACGAACCTGGAGCGGCTTTAATTGCTACGGGAAAAAACAAATCTTTGCCAACCGCAATGGTTTTTCGTGATTCCTTTTGCATATTTTTGACTCAATTTTTGTCGCCGCTTTTTTCTAGAACAGAGTATTATTGGCGTTGGTTTACAGAAGAAGACAAGGCTTTGGTTTTGCAAAACAAGCCTGACTTGATAATTTTTGAATCCGTTGAACGCTACGCTGAAGCGGCCTTTTCTGGTTTTTCGACAAAAAAATGATTGCAAAAAAGAAGCCGGCGTTTGTCAATTGACTTTTGCCGGCTTCTTTTTATTTTTAATTAACTTGTTTTGCTAGTCGTCAAATTCACTTACGAGATTTGAAATCGTCTGCTTGGCGTCTCCGTAAATCATTACGGTGTTGTCGTTGGTGAAAAGCGGGTTTTCGATTCCCGAAAAGCCTGTTCCTTTTCCGCGCTTTAGAACAAAGACTGTCTTTGCCTCAAAGGCGTTTACAATCGGCATTCCGTAAAGGGGAGAAGACTGGTCGTCGATGGCCGCCGGGTTTACAACGTCGTTGGCGCCGATTACAATCGCAACGTCAACATTGCTCATTTGAGGATTCATTTCGTCGGCGGTCTTTAGCTGCTCGTAGGGGACATTCGCTTCGGCAAGAAGAACGTTCATGTGGCCTGGCATTCGTCCCGCTACCGGGTGAATCGCAAAGTTCACTTCGGCGCCGTTGGCTTCAAGCTTGTCGCACAATTCTTTTACTGTATGCTGGGCCTGGGCGACCGCCATTCCGTAGCCTGGAATTATAACGACGTTTCTCGCGGCTTCCAAAATCATGTAGGCGTCTTCCACGCTCATCGCGGTAGGCTCCTTTGCAGGTCCTCCGGCTCCCTTCTTCTTTTGTCCGCCAAAAGACTTGAACAAAAGGTTTGAGAATTTTCGGTTCATGGCTTTGCACATGATCAATGTAAGAATCAAGCCTGACGCTCCGACCAAACAGCCTGAGACAACCAAAACTGTATTGTTGATTGCAAAGCCCGCGAAGGCAGCAGCAAGACCTGACAAAGCGTTCAAGAACGAAATGATTACAGGCATGTCTCCGCCGCCAATCGGAAGAACCATCGTGAAGCCTAAGAGCAAGAAGATTGCGGTTGTCGCGACGATTCCGTAATATTCAATCTTTTCAATTCCAAAAGGATTGTCCTTTGTAAAGAATGCGTACGCGACAATCGAGGCAAGGCCCGCCAAGCACAAGATTGCGTTCACGACATTCTTTGCCGGAATCGAAGAAATCTTTTTAAAGGCTTTTCCAGAAAGTTTTCCCCAAGCCACAAGGGAACCTGTAAATGCTACGGCTCCAATCGCGATTGTAAGGCCCAAGGAAAGCGAAGTGAAAACGTCCGCTTTTTTTTGAACCAAGTATTGGGTCAAGGCGACCAACAAAGATGAGAGGCCTCCAAAACCGTTGAAGAGCGCGACAAGTTCCGGCATTCCGGTCATTTGAACTTTTTTTGACCAAATCGCTCCGATAATCGAACCAAGCAAAATCGCCGCGGCAATCCAAGCGTATCCGTTAAGAAGAATGTCCTCGCTGTTCCATGAGCCGAAAACTTCTTTTTGGCAAAGGACTGTTACAACGGCAAGCAACATTCCAATAGAAGAGTAAAGGTTTCCTTTTCTGGCTGTGTCGGTTTTTCCCAAAAGCTTGATTCCTCTGATGAAGAAAACGCAGGAAACCATGTACAAGACTTTTATGATTGTTTCGTTCATTATTTTTTGTCTCCCTTTTTCTTGAACATGCCAAGCATTCTGTCGGTGACCATATAGCCGCCGATTACGTTGATTGACGCAAATACAATCGCAAGAAAGCCCAGAACTTGGCCAAGCATGCCGCCTGCGTTGACAGCCATTGCCGTTATGGAAATAGCGCCAACAACCGTTATTCCCGAAATCGCGTTCGTTCCCGACATAAGGGGAGTGTGAAGTTGCGACGGAACTTTAGAAATAAGCTCAACGCCAAGAAAGGCGGCGATTACAAAAGTAAATATAAGCATTATGTCCATGATTAATTCTCCTTGAATCTTTCGTGAATGATTTTTCCGCCTTGGGTCAAGAGGCAGCCCTTCATTATTTCGTCTTCCAAGCGAACTTCAAATTCTTTTGATTCCTTGTTGTAAAAATGCTGCAAGAAAGCGCTGATGTTTCCTGAAAGCATTTTTGAAGCGTCGTATGGAACTTGCCTTTCAAGCAAGTCGCCGCTCATGATTGTGACTCCGTTTTCGGTCACTACGTCTTCGCCAAACTTTGAGCCTTCGACATTTCCGCCGGTGGAGACCGCCATGTCGACAACAATCGATCCGGGCATCATTCTGTCAAGAACGTTTTTTTCAATAAGGCGCGGAGCCTTCCTTCCAAAAACTTTTGCCGTAGTGATGACGATATTCGCCTTTTCGCAAACCTTGGCCTGGCCTTCCTTTTGCTTTGCGATTTGCTCGGGAGTGAGTTCCTTTGCGTATCCTTGGGCGGTTTGTTCCATTTGGCCAAGGTCGATTTTAACAAAATTGGCGCCCAAAGATTTTACCTGTTCTTCAACTACCGGTCGGGTGTCAAAAGCGTCGACGCGAGCGCCCAGACGTTTTGCCGTGGCGATAGCCTGAAGTCCCGCGACGCCGACTCCGATAATAAAGACTCTGGCAGGATTGATGGTTCCCGCCGGAGTGACCATCATCGGAAGAATCTTTGGAAGACGGGCGGCTGCGTTTAGGACCGCGACATAGCCTGCCAAAGAAGTTTGAGACGACTGCACGTCCATTTTTTGCGCGAGCGTGGTTCGTGGAATCATTTCCAAGGAAACGGCTTGAACTCCGCTTTTTGCAAAATCGTTTAACAAGTCCTTTTCGTTAAAAGGATCCAAATAACTAATATGGAAGCAGCCTTCCTTTAGGCCGGAAGCGCTTTGCGGCTTCATAATGCGAACAATTATTTCACTGTCGGAATATCCCGAATTTTCGTCGGCGATAATTTCCGCGCCCGCATCCTTGTAGGCTTGGTCAGTAAAACCGCTTTTTTTTCCGGCTCCTGAAACCACCTTAAAGGCAAAGCCCAGTCCAGACAATTTTTTTATATCGTCCGGAATTAGGGCAACACGGGTTTCTAATTTGTCTTGTTCTTTACAAACTAAAACCTTTTTCATAATAACTCCTTTCTTTGTTAGTTAGCATACGCTAACTAACAAAGAAAAATACAATAGTTCTCGCAAATAGTCAATATAGAATAAAGAGAAGGAGCGCCTTTCGTTTGACAAAGTCAAAGGTCCTGTTGTAAAATATGGACGAGGATTTTATGAAGAAATTATTTTTCCTTTTTACCATTATGACTTTGTTTTTGGCGACGGCTTGCGCCAAAGATTCCGGATTGAGCCTCCCGTCTTTTTCGAGTCAAGACTTGGACGGCCAAAAAATAGGAAATGAAATTTTCTCAAAAGCGCAAGTGACTGTCTTAAACATATGGGGAACCTTTTGTCCGCCTTGCATCGGAGAGATGCCCGAGCTTGGCGAATGGGCCAAAAATATGCCAAAAGGAGCCCAGCTTGTAGGCCTAGTCGTTGACGTTCCCGTTGGCAACAAAGCAGGCGTGAGGAAGGCAAAAGAAATTTTGTCCGCGGCCTCCGCTGACTTTACAAACATTCTCGCCGACCAAAGCCTCGCTTCGTTTTTAAGAAATTTTCAGTTTGTGCCCACCACTGTTTTGGTTGACCAAAACGGAAAGGTCATTGGCCAGCCGATTGTTGGCGCGCAAGTTGGAAAATATAAAAGCGCCGTGAAAAAATTCTTGGATGAAAAATAAGGGCCTTGAAAATTTTTTAAAATCTTTTTCTTCTCAAAAAAGAATTGTCCTTGCGTCAAGAATTATGGCTCTTTTGCTTGCGGCGGCTTTTTTGACTTACGGAATCGCTCGCGGCGAAGTCCAAATTGTTTTGCAAAAAGCGATTAGGGTTTGCATGGAATGCGTGGGCTTGGGCTGATGAAAAAATTTTCAAATCCCGTAAAAAGAAAGATTCTCCAAATATGCGCCTTTGGCTTTTGCAATCCATACGTACAAAATTTTTTCAACGGAAAAATTTCAGGGGCAAAATGGAAATCCTTTTGCGTTCCCGGCTTGAATTGTTATTCGTGTCCAGCCGCGGCTTTTAGTTGTCCGATTGGAGCCCTGCAAGCGGTTGGAGGTTCGGCCGATTTTAAATTCAGTTTTTATGTCGCGGGCCTTTTGCTTGCCTTTGGCGCGCTTTTGGGCAGGGCGGTGTGCGGCTTTTTGTGCCCCTTTGGCCTTCTTCAAGAATTGATTTTCAAGATTCCTGCTCCAAAAATAAAATTGCCACGCGCCGTAAAATACATAAAATATTTTGTCCTTTTGATTTTTGTTTTGATTCTTCCCGCCGCCGACACAAATTACGCCGGCCTTGGCGATCCGGCTTTTTGCAAATACATTTGTCCCGCGGGAACTTTTGAAGCGGGCCTTCCTCTTGCGGCGTCGCATCCAGAATTGCGCCCTGCGCTAGGAAATCTCTTTGCGCTTAAAGTTGGAGTCTTGGCCTTTGTTTTGCTTGCCTGTGTTTTTGTTGCAAGGTTTTTTTGCAAGGCGCTTTGTCCCCTTGGCGCGATTTACGGATTTTTCAACAAGCTCTCTTTTTACAGGTTGAATTTCCAAAAGGAAAAATGCGTTTCTTGCAAAAAGTGCGCGGAGCTTTGCCCTATGGACATTGACCCCACGCGCTCGCCAAATTCTTTTGAATGCGTCCGATGTTCAAAATGCGCCGACGCTTGCCCGACAGGCGCGATAAGGCTTGGCTTTTTCTGCCGTTCTCATTAAAATGTTTTTGTAAAATATTATTGCGGAGGTTTTTTTTATGCCGATGATTCAATCTAAAATCACAGGAAGCGTTTCCGAAGAAAAGCGCCAGGAACTCAAGTCTGAATTGGGAAAAGCGATTTCGATTTTGGGAAAGCCCGAAAGTTATTTAATGCTCGGAGTTGAAGACAAGCAAGACTTGTATTTTGCCGGAAAAAAATTAGACAAGGGCGCCTACGTTGAAGTGAAAATTTTGGGCAACGTCGATTCTTCTTCAAGCGACAAAATGACCGCGAAAATTTGCGAAATCTTTGACAAGCTTTTTGGAATTCCAGGAAACTCAATTTATGTTTCTTATTGGGGAACGCAAAACTGGGGCCACAACGGCGGAAACTTCTAGGCGCGGAAAAAATATGAAATCAAAGAAAATGCTTTTTTATGTTTCTTGCTTTTTGGCGCTTGTATTGTTCGCCGCGCACGAAACCTTGCTGAATTTTTTTCCTGAAGCGCGGCCGGCCAGAAGCTGCCTAAAGTTTTTTATAAGCGTCATTCCTTTTTGCCTTTCTTTTGCCGGCTGGAAGTCAAACAAAAACGGGTTGAATTTTTTTATTCTTTTGGGACTTTTTATTTGCTGCTTGGCTGACGTTTTTATAAACATAGTTTTTGTTGCGGCGATTGTCTTGTATCTTCTTGGGCATTTGTGTTTTATCCGCGCTTTTTTGTCTTGCAAAAGGCCGCGTGTTTTTAATTTTGTCTTATGGGCGATTTTGTATTTGGCAATTTGTTTGGGAATTCTTTTCTTGACCGATGTTCCCTTTGACAAAAGGGCGGAGGGTCTTGTTTACTGCGCATTTATGTGCGCGATGGTTGCCTTTTCTTTTTGCGGTCCAGCGCTTATTCGAGCGGGAGGCATAATTTTTGGCTTGTCGGACGTTCTTCTTATGGTGAACATTGTTCTGGGAATAAAAGACGGACCTTCTCACGTTGCAGCTCTAGGAATCTATTACGTCGGAGTTTTCCTTATGGCCGCCCAAGTCTTTTTGCGCGAGAATGCCAATCCCCAAGCCGCGTCCTCTGATTGACTAAAGTTCTAAAAAATGATATTATAAAAACTCATTCGGGCCATTAGCTCAGCGGTTAGAGCAGAGGACTCATAATCCTTTGGTCCTTGGTTCAAATCCAAGATGGCCCATAGATTATTGGCTGGCGCAAAATCTTGTACCAGCCTTTTAATTTCTTAAAATATAAGGAATTAAAAGATTTTTAACACTGTAA
>JAILDQ010000300.1 GCA_024689365.1 Treponema sp.
CTTCCGATTCTTGTCCAGGAGCCAGGCTCGCTTGTGTAGGCTCGGATTGCGGCGGCGATTTTTTTCGCGTCGTCATTCCAATTTATCAAAGCGTCTTCTTTGCTTATCGTCTTTGTGTATGAAGGCTCGCCTTCTTGCGCGACGCCTTTTGGAAAAGCGCCGGCCGCGTCGGTTTCCGTCAAAAGTTGGTCGAGCAAGCGGGCGGCGATGTCGGCTGATTTTTCCAAGAGGGAATCGGTGGTTTCTGTTCCGTCAAGCGCGATTTTTTCCTGCTTTAAGATTTGCCCTTCGTCCATTCCAAGCGCCAAGGTTTGGACGGTAACGCCAGTTTCAGAATCGCAATTTAAAATCGCCGCCGGCACTGGAGTGGCGCCCCTGTATTTTGGCAAAAGGGACGGATGAACGTTGACTCCGCCCATCTTAAAAAGCGACAAGAATTTTGGGCCGAAGATTTTTCCGTAGGCAAAGCAAACAAGCGCGTCGTAATTTTCCGCGGCGATTTGTTCACGCGCTTCGGCGTCAAGCTTTTGCGGGCAAAAAACTTTTATTCCCTTTTGCTCTGCAAGCAAGCCAACGTCGGTGGGAAGCAAATCTTTTTTGCGGCCTTTTGCGCTTGGCGGGTTGGTCAACACGCCTGCGATTTTCCAGCCGCCGCCCGCATCTTGGGCTTGCGAACTATTTTCATTCGCGCCTCGCTTTTCCAAGAGAAGCTTTAGTGTCTTTGCGGCCGGAGCGGGACTTCCAGCATATAAAATTTTAAGCATTGTTTTTCTTTGCCTTTTTGGCGGCGATTTTTGCCGCGATTTTTTTTGCCTTGGCTTCTTTTTCGGCGGCTTTTTTAGCGGCGCGCTCAGCCCTCTTGGCGAATTGCTCAGCGGTTTTCTTTGCGAATTCCTCGTCGCCCCGGTCGATGAAAATCACGCCGTCAAGGTGGTCGTTTTCGTGCTGAATGATTCTGGCCAAAAGGCCTTCAGCCTCAAGGACAAAGCGCTTTCCGTTTTGGTCTTGCGCCTGAACGGTCACTTGCGACGGCCTCATAATGTTTTCGTAAACTTGCGGAACGCTAAGGCAGCCTTCTTCGTAAGGAACTGAGTCGTCGGAAGTTTTTATGATTTGCGGATTGATGAAAACGCGCTTAACGTCATCGTCAGCCATAGCCACGAACATTCTTATGCTCTTTCCAATCTGAGGGCAAGCAAGGCCAACGCCGTTCGCTTCAATCATCGTCTCGAACATTTCGTCAGCGAGAGCGCGCAAATCGTCGTTGATGTCCTCGTCCTTTATCGGAAGAGCCTTTTGACGGAGAACTTCTTCTCCAAGTTTACAAATCTTTAGCATAACAAAATCCTTACAATCTAATGCGCGCGGCGCGGGCGTGGCCGGCCAAGCCTTCCGCGTCGCCCAAAAATCCTGCGGCTTTGGCGCTTGCCAAAGTTCCTTTTTGGCCTTCTATTGTTCTAAGAGTAGTCACTGTTTTTATAAAGGCTCGAACGCTCAAGCCGCCGGTAAATCTTGCCGAGCCGCTTGTCGGAAGCGTGTGGTTCAAGCCGGCCGCGTAGTCGCCAAAAACTTCAGCCGCGCCGTGTCCGATAAAAAGCGAGCCGTAATTGTGAACCAAACTTTTTGCCTTTTCCAAATTATCGCCTTGGTCCATAGCAAGCTCCAAGTGTTCAGGCGCTTTTTTGTTTGCTATTTGGCACGCTTCCTCTATAGAAGAAGTGACGATTATCTTTCCAAAATTTTCAACGCTTTGGCGGGCGGTGGCCGCGGTCGGCAAGTCTGCAAGTTGCTTTTCGATTTCTTCCTGAACGGCCTTTGCCAAATCTTCGCTGTCGGTCGCCATTATTGGTTGCGCCACAACGTCGTGCTCGGCCTGGGCAAGCAAGTCGGCGGAAAGCCATTTGGGATCCGCGCTCTTGTCGGCGATTACAAAAACTTCTGTCGGACCTGCAAGCATGTCGATTCCGACAGTTCCGTAAACCAAGCGCTTTGCTTCCGCGACATATTTATTTCCGGGACCAACGACCACGTCTACTTTGGGAATAGATTCAGTTCCAAAAGCCATCGCGCCAATTGCCTGAGAGCCTCCGCAAGCGAAAACTCTGTCGGCGCCGCAAATCCAGGCGGCCGCCATAATTCCTTCGTCGCCATAGGGCTTTCCGCCAACAAAGGGCTTTCCAGGAACGCCGCTTCCTTCTTTTTTTGCGGCCTCCAAATCGTCGGGGTGAACCCTAGGCGGCGTGCACATAATCACTTCTTGAACGCCGGCGGCTTTTGCGGGAGTGACCGTCATGATGACGGTAGAAATCAAAGGAAAGCGGCCGGCAGGAACGTAAACGCCCGCCCTGTCAACGGGAATGTTTTTTTGGCCGGTAAAAAGGCCCGGCTCCAATTCAACTTCAAATTCATCAAAGGACTCGCGCTGCTTTTTGGCAAAGCGAAAGGCCAAGTCGTGGGAATAGCAAAGGGATTCGTAAAGGTCGGGATTTTCCTTCTTCAATTTTTCAGCGGCGGCCTTAAGCTCGCTTTGGGGAATCTCAAAAGCGGCGGGAGAAGAAAGGTCAAACTTCGCGCCGTATTCAACAAGAGCCTTGTCGCCCTTGTTCTTCACGTCGCGCAAAACGTCTTTCACAACGTCGATCGAGCCGCCAAAATCACGGCCGTCAAAAAAATTCTTTTCAAGCTCGGAAGCTTTTACAATTTTAATCATTTTGCCATTCCTTATAAGAGCCAATATTATAGCGCTTGTCGCGCCTTTTTTCTAGCGCCTGCATTTTGCGAGCAAGGCGG